>JAFYFO010000320.1 GCA_017543725.1 Eubacterium sp. | reverse complement strand
CGCAGAAAAACGATGTTTTTGCCGTTGATATAATTCCCGAAAAAGTTGAGTTGATAAATAACAAAAAATCACCGATTAAGGATGAATATATCGAAAAGTACCTGAGCGAAAAAGAACTATCTTTAACGGCAACGCTGAACGCCGAAGAAGCGTACAGAAACGCCGACTTTGTTGTTATCGCCGCACCGACCAATTACGACAGCAAGAAGAATTATTTCGACACTTCCGCATTTAAAGAATGCTGCGATGTTATTATCGCAAACAGATATGATTCCTGCCTTGATGATGTTAAAGATAAAGTTTACACAAGAGATTTATATTTGAGGGATTAAAATTCTGTTTCCAAGTCGGGCTTAAACCTGATATAAAATGTTTTGAAAAGGAATATTATTAAATAATGAATAAAGTTGAGCGAGCAATAATAATGGCTGCAGGAAAGGGCGAGAGGATGCATCCTCTGACCCTCAAAACGCATAAACCGCTGATAAAAGTTAATAATGTTCCTATGATAGAAAGCGTTATAAACGCTCTTCATATTAACGGAATTTATGAAATATATGTTGTTGTCGGATATCTCAGGGAGCAGTTTGAATACCTTGAAGAAAAATTTGAGGGATTAACTCTTATTTATAACCCTTATTATGAAACCTGCAATAATATATCATCCCTTTATGTTGCAAGAAAGCACATTGAAAATGCGTTCATTCTTGACGGCGACCAGATAATAAATAATCCCTCAATTCTTAATCCCGAATTTGATTTTTCGGGATACAGTGCAATTTGGACGGAAAAAGAAACAAATGAATGGCTGATGAAAACCGATGCTTCGGGAAAGGTCGTTTCTTGTTCGCGAACCGGTGGCATCGAAGGCTGGCAACTTTTCAGCGTTTCAAGATGGAGCAGGGAAGACGCAGAAAAAATAAAGCGTTTTCTTGAAACCGATTTTAAGGAAGAAAAAAACAAAAACTTATATTGGGATGACATTGTTATGTTTTGCCATCCCGAAGAGTTTGATTTAAAAGTTTATGAAATGCAAAGCGGCGATATTGTTGAAATAGACAATGTTGATGAACTGAAAAAAGTTGATTCATCTTATGAAAAAGACTTTTCCTGCTTTGTTGAAAAACACGGCGAAATCTGGAAGTTTATTAAATTTTCCTTCACGGGCGTAAGCACTGCAATACTTGAAATGTTTGTTTTTGCCTTGCTTCAATTTGTTGTTTTCAAATCCTTGAATGAAGTTCCTGTTCGTGACAATGCTGTTTTATTTTTTCTCGGCATTGAATATAAGGGATATATGCTGAGTTATTTTCTGAGCGCCGTTGTTGGATATACCGCGTCGTTCATAATGAACAGAAAACTGACTTTCAAAGCGGATTCAAATATATTTATTTCAACTTTGTTATATATAATAATGGTTGTTGCAACCATTGCTTTCAACACATGGTTTGGCGCATTTCTCGGAACACTTATTAAAAACAACGGCTATGATAGTTTCATCATAGTAATGCTGACAAAACTTCTCGTTATGATTGTTCCGACGATATGGACATATCCTCTTCAAAGATTTGTTATTCATTCAAGAAAGAAAGCGGACGATTGACTTTGGGTACTAAAATACATTTTTTAAATACGGGGCATTCCGATTGCATTATTCTTGAAAGCAACGGCAAGATTGCAATGGTTGACGCTGCTGAGGATACCGAATATCCTGCTGATAAGCCGTATCTCAACTATAAGGGATATGAGGATATCGTTGTTGATTATCTGATTCGTAATTTTTCGGATGACGGAGGAAAAGTTCAGATTGAATTTGTTCTCGGAACTCACGCTCACAGCGACCATATCGGCGGTTTTGATACGGTTATAAATCATCCCGATATATCGGTTAAAACCGCATATCTCAAACCGTATCACGAAGAAACTGTTTCACCCTATGAAGTCAGAAGATGGGATAATACTGAGGTCTACACACAGAT
>JAFYFO010000319.1 GCA_017543725.1 Eubacterium sp. | reverse complement strand
ATTCCGATATGGCTATCGGGCTCGGCGGAATGTTTGGCTTTGAGTTTGGCGAAAACTTCAAATACCCATATATCGCCGATTCCGTAACGGATTTCTGGAGAAGATGGCATATTTCGCTTTCCTCCTGGTTTAAGGATTATGTTTATATCCCCCTCGGAGGAAACAGATGCAGTATTCCGAGAAATATTTTAAATCTGCTTATTGTCTGGTTTTTAACAGGACTCTGGCACGGAGCGGCATGGAATTTTATTTTATGGGGATTATACTACGGAATTCTTTTAATCCTTGAAAAATATGTTTTCAAAAATCTTCTTGAAAAAATACCGAAAATCGCAAAACATATTTTAACAATAATTATCGTTATGCTCGGCTGGGTTTTGTTTTCCGCAGAAAATCTCAGCCAGGCGATGAACTACATCAAAGCGATGTTCGGCGCAGGCGCGTTTATTGATTCAAACGCAATTTATCTTCTTTCAACAAATCTTGCCCTGATTCTTATCGGCGCTTTCTGCTCAGTTCCTTTCTATAAGAAACTGACAGGCATTTTTGATGAAAACAAACTCAGCAAAATAAAGATTATCGCATCACCCCTGCTGCTGATAATCTGCATTATATTTATGATAAGCGAAACCTATAACCCATTTTTATATTTCAGATTTTAAAACTATGATTGAAACAGAAAACAAAGAAAAGAAAACTAAAAAAGTCACAAAGCAGGATTATAATCTTTACGCTCTTATTTCGGCGCTTCTTGCAACGATTCTTCTTTTCACCTTCAGCATTTTATCGCTAAGCGGAGAAAAGCGCGAATACAGCGAACACGAAAACCGCTATCTTGCATCAAAGCCGAATTTCAGCCTCTCTTCAGTTAAGGACGGAAAATTTATGCAGGACACCGATTCATATATTTCCGACCAGTTTTTCAAGAGGGATTCCCTTGTCGGCGCAAGAACAAAGATTGATGTTTTCCTCGGAAAAAGAGAGATTAACTCTGTTTATATAGGAAAGCGGCATTATCTTTTTGAAAAGCCCTCCGCATATAACGAGGAGCGCATTGAAAAAACAAGCGCAACAATGAATATGATTGCGGCAAATAATAAAAACATTAAAAGTTATATTGCCATAGCGCCAAACGCCTGCGAAGTTTTATCAGATTATCTTCCGATGAACGCTCCCTCGCAGGACCAGACGGGACAAATCAAAAGAGTTTACGCCAATTTAAAGGGATTTGACTGCATTGATATATGCAAGCCTCTGAAAGCCGCTGAAAAGCCCGAAAGACTTTATTATAAAACAGACCACCACTGGACCTATGACGCGGCTGAAATTGCTTATAAAGAAATTGCAAAAGCAATGAAGTTTGACGCAAAATCCGTTTCATTTAAAAAACTTGCAGTAACAAACAGTTTTCAGGGAACGCTTGCTTCCTCCTCCGGAATATTCAGCGCAAGCGACACAATTTATATTCCCGCTTTACCAAACGATATCCGATATAAAGTTTCGTATATCGAGGAAGGCAGGGTTAAGAACAGCGTTTTTGATTCGGAAAAACTCAGCGAAAAAAGCAAATATGATGTTTTTTTCGGCGGAAATTTCTCTCAGATAAATATTGAAACAAACAGCAAGAGCAACAGGGTTTTGATGATTATCAAGGATTCATACGCAAACAGCCTGATTCCGCTTCTTATTCCCCATTTCAAAACCATTGTTGTTATCGACCCGAGATATTATTCGGATAACCTTCAGCAACTGATTGATAAAGAAGATGTCAGCGATATTCTCTGGCTGTATAACGCCAACACATTTTTAAACGACACTTCCATAATTGAAAAGTTTTCATAAAAGTTAAAAGCGGCTCGAATGAGCCGCTTTTGATTTTGTGAGTTTATTTAACTACTATTGTTACGCTTACGGTTTTGCTTCCTGCTTTATATGTGTCGCTGCCGGAAGCGCTTATTTTAACTTTAACCTTGTATGTTCCCTTCTTCAAGCCTTTTTTAACCGTTATTTTGCCCGATGAAGAAACGCTGATTTTGCTGCTTCCGCTTGACTTCTTGAAGGTTATTTTGCCCTGAGCGCCGCCAAGTGAAAAAGCACTGTCTTTCTTAACGGTTTGATTCTTTTTTCTGAGTGAAGAATATTTAACTGTTACTTTTTTGCCTTTCGCCTTGCTAAGAGAATTTGCCTTTTTGCTATATGTTTTCTTTTCTGTTTTCTTGCAAACAGTGCAGGTGAAAGTTTTTGTGTATTTGCTTGAAGTTGTTGAGGTTATTTTGCCTGAATTCCATTTATGACCTGTTGCT
>JAFYFO010000318.1 GCA_017543725.1 Eubacterium sp. | reverse complement strand
TCAAGAATTTCAAATTCGGGAGTGTTTGCATAAAGATAGGGCTCTTTATCAAGGTCTTCTTTTCTTATTTCCCAACTGGGATAGTTGAGTTCGCCGATATTGCTGAAAAGGGCAAGTTTTATCGGCTTTTCAAGAATCTGGGAATTAAGGGATTTATCAATCACTGAAGCAATATCGCCGTTTTTGTTGAAAATAAGGCGGTATTTTTCATTTTCAAGAATGTGTTCGCTGACTGATAAATCTGTTTTGATACTGCATTTCTTATCGCTTTTTCTTATGTCGTAAACCTTGAAAGAAGCGCTTGGCATATCTGCAAGAAAAACAATATCAAATTCCTTTCCCTGTTTTCTTATGACCTGGGAGGGAACTTCTTTTCCGCTTTTATCAAAAACGGCAACATATTTTGAATTGTGGTTGAGTTTGATATGCGCCTCAACACATTCTTTTCTCTTTATTGCAACGGAGTTGTGAACGATAATCGCACATTCTTCGCACCACGAAGTGTCGAGTTCATTTGCAACAGCGCCTGCAGCGCCTTCATATTCGTTTCTGAACTGCAAAAGCGAGAGATAGTAATCGTTGAAACTATCGTTATAAACCTCCATAGTCGCAGTTCCGGTTATATCATCGTGGAACTGATGGGCGATAACTCTTTTCCAGGCGTCGTCAATATTATCCGTCGGATAATTATATGAAGTTAAAAGATTTGCCGCTACGCAGGCTCTCTCCGTTTTATCCGCAAGAACTTCATTTTGAGCGTTGAGCCTTTTGCTCATTGCCCTTGAAGTGTAGGAGCCTGCTCCGTGCGACCTCATAACAAGTTCGTTGTTCCAGAGCGGAAGGCCCGATTTTGCGGAGTTGGGGAGTTTTTCAAGGTCTTTAAACATCTCGTCCGTTGAAGCGGAGATAACCTTGGTGTTTTCATCCTTTGCATTTTTTCTGACGCTGTATTCAACCGATTTTGCGCTGAGTTCTGTCGGCGCTCCGCCCCAGTCTCCTGTTCCGTAAAGCGCCATGGTCCAGGGAAGGGCGCAGTTTATTCCGGCGTCTGCAAGTTTTGAAACAACCTGAACATTCGCTCTGATATCGCCGTTGAATTTATTTCTGTATGAAAGTGGATTCAAAACGGCGTATATTTCAGAGCCGTCAACGCCTTTCCAGATTCCAAGGTCGAATGGTCTTTCGTATGCTGCGCCCCAGCCGAGTTTCTGAGTTGTGAAACCTGAAAGATTTGAATGTTTTGCGATTGAAGGAAGCGCCCAGCCGAAACCGAAACCGTCGGGCAAAAAGAGGTCTTTGCATCTTTTGCCGAACTTCTTTTCAAAATATGAGTTTCCGTAGTTGATATTTCTGAAAAGCGCTTCGGGAGAGGGAATATTAACATCTCCGTTTTCATATTGCGAGCCTGAAACGTTCCAACTTCCTTCTTCAATCTTCTTTTTGAGTTCTTCAAAGGCAAGGGGGTAGTATTCTTCTATCAACTGATATCTGTACGCTCCCTCGAAATTCATTTTGTAGTTTGGATATTTTTCGATTAAATCAAAATTTTTCTCAAGGGTGTCGGGCAGAAATTCATTGATTGTTTTTGCAAGATTCCATCTCCAGACAGTGTCGAGATGGGAGGTTGCAACTGCGTATATCTTATTTTCAGTCATATTATAAAACCTTAATAATTATTTTTCAATTATTTCATATGTGAATTCATATTTTTCCTGAAGAGCCTTAACCTTCTCTTCGTTGTCTTCAATAAAAGACGGCGAATAAACGCTCTTTCCGTCAACGGAATAATCCTTAACTATTTTATTGAGTTCTTCCCAAGCCTCAGCCTCTTTTTCATAGCCCTGCTCGAATTTGATTAAAAACTCCTTGTGTTTTG
>JAFYFO010000317.1 GCA_017543725.1 Eubacterium sp. | reverse complement strand
ATTATTCAACTCCGCTCTTTACGGAATAATTAATCATCTGAAGTATAATAACTTTGATATTTGTTTTTTATCACAATAAAAACGCGAAAAAAGCAAGGAATGATAATCAATTCTTCCTTGCTTTTTATGTTTTTTTAAAGCGCGTTTTTGTTCAAAAATATAAAATTTCAATAAAAAAGATTGATTATAATAAAAAATGGTTTTATAATAGTTCCATATTCACATAAAGAGGCGATATTATGATAGGATGTATTGATGTTGGCGGAGGACTTCGCGATATTTACGGCGCAGGGGTTTTTGATTATCTGCTTGATAATGAAATTTATTTCGATTGCTGCATAGGCGTTTCCGCAGGAAGCGCAAACTGCGCAAGTTATACCGCTCGCCAAAGAGGCAGAAACAAGCAGTTTTACACCGATTATTCTTTGAGAAAAGAGGCAATGAGCCCGTATAACTTTATCAGAACAGGCTCGTATCTCGACCTTGAATATATCTACGGCAAACTTTCTGCGGAAAAGGGCGAAAATCCGCTTGATTTTGAAACGCTTAAAAACAGCAGTACCGAGTTTCTTGTTGTTGCAACAAATGCGAAAACCGCAAGGCCGAGGTATTTCAATAAAAATGATGACATCTTTAAAGATGACTACAGCGTTATTATGGCTTCTTCGTGCCTGCCGCTTGCCTGCAAACCGATTAAGGTTTATTCCTCGTATTATTTCGACGGCGGAATCTCCGACCCCGTTCCGCTTCAAAAACTGATTGATAAGGGCTGCGATAAAATTGTTCTTATTCTGACAAAGCCAATCGGAATAGAAGTAGGGCAGTTGAGAAACGAAGTTGCGGCAAAGTTTCTTAAAAGAAAATATCCCGCTCTTGCTGAAGCGGTTGATAAGATGACTGATAAATATACCAAAACGCTCACAAAAGCGCTTGAACTTCAGGAAGAGGGCAAAGTTCTTATTATTGCGCCGGATGATATTTTCGGAATGAAAACGCTGACAAAAGATGTTGATAAACTCAACGCCCTTTATGAAAAAGGATATAAAGACGCTGAGAAAATCAAAGAATTCATCAAAGAATAAAACAAAATCCCGGTTGCTTCAATGCAACCGGGGCTTTTATTTGAATTTATATGTTCTGATGAATTTATTAAGTTCAAAGCCGTCTTTTTCGTAATTGAGAAGTATTTCGGCGGCTGCGTGTGAATCGGAACCTGCGTGGTGATGATTGAGGTCGATTGAATAGTGTCTGCACATATCGTTTAATTTATGCGGCATACCGGGCAGACAACTGCGGGCAACCTGAACGGTGCAGAGATAGTGAGCATAGTTTTTCCAGTTGATTTCATATGCCTGAAGGCATTTTTTCAAAACGCCCATATCAAAGGGCGCGTTGTGTGCCGCAAGAATTCCTCTGCTCATCAGCGGTTCTATTTCTTTCCATATTTCGGCAAAATTCGGCGAATCGGAAACCAAATCCTCATCAATCCCTGTTAACTGAGTGTTGAAATAATCAAAACCTGTTTCGGGATTTATCAGAGAATAAAATTCCTCTGTTATAATATTGTTTTCAATAACCGAAATGCCAATGGCGCTCATTCTGTTGTTTGCCCTGTTTGGGGTTTCAACATCAAATACAACATAATTATACATAACATCAGCAGTATAGCATAATTTTTCGCCTATATCAATAAGCAGGAGATAATAATTAACTTCGCTGAATTTTTTATGCTTGATAAGTTTACAATAATAAATTATAATATAAAAAATAGATTTTGAGGTAGAAAAATGAATTATCATCTTGCAATAGATATCGGCGCTTCAAGCGGCAGGCATATTCTCGGATATATTGAAGATTCAAAAATAAAACTTGAAGAGATTTATCGCTTTGAGGATTATCTTAAAGAAGAGAATTCCTCCCTGGTTTGGAATATTGAAAAACTTGTTTGCGAGGTTAAGCGCGGTATTGAAGAATGCTCGCGACTCGGCAAGATTCCAAAAACCATTGCAATCGACACCTGGGGCGTTGATTATGTTTTGCTTGATGAGAATAAAAAAGAACTCTTTCCTGCGTTTTCCTACCGTGATAAGCGAAACAATCTTATTCAGGAGGAGGTTTCGCACATTATTTCGCAGGAGGAACTCTACGCAAGAACGGGGATTCAGAAAGCGAACTACAACACTCTTTATCAACTTTACTGCGATAAAAAAAGCAAAAAACTCGATAAGGCAAAATATTTCCTTATGATGCCCGATTATATTGCTTTTAAACTGACGGGAGTTATAAAGAATGAATACACAGAGGCGTCAACCAGCAATCTGATAAACGCAAAAACAAAGCAGTGGGACGGCGAAATTCTTGAAACGCTCGGAATAAAAAAAGAGATTTTCAGCGATATTTCTT
>JAFYFO010000316.1 GCA_017543725.1 Eubacterium sp. | reverse complement strand
GGCTTAACAAGCGTTCCGCCGTTTGCTATTGCGGAAAGTCCGCACGCAACCTGAATGGGCGTCAGCGAGTTTGTCTGACCGAAGGAAGCGGAGGAAAGTTCAACAATTCCGTACTGCTCTTCCCTGTAGTACTGCGATGCCGCCTCACCCGGAAGGTCCACGCCTGTTTTCTGAGTGAATCCGAATGCATCGAAATACTTAAAATAGTTATGAACTCCGAGCTTCTGACCGATTGTTATGAAGAATGGGTTGCAGGAATTTTCAAGTCCCTGAGTTAAATTCTGAGTGCCGTGGCCGGGATGATAATGGCAGTGCATTTTATAGTTTTTAACCTGAATCGAGCCCGTGCAGGTGTATTTTGTGTCGAGCGAAACAACATTTTCTTCAAGCGCCGCGCTGCTCATAAAGGTTTTAAAAACCGAGCCCGGAACATAGGTATCGGAAACGGTGAAGTTTCTCCACTGATTCTGAATTGCCGCGCTTTGCGCCTCGCTCTTTTCTTTTTTATCCTTAATCTTTTTGAGTTGTTTTTTTGTTTTGCTGTATGTTATTTTATAAGGCTCGTTGCAATCAAAATCAGGAAGTGAACTCATTGCAAGGATTGCGCCTGTGTTGCAATCCATAACAACGCCGTAAGCGCCCTTTGCCTTATATTCCTCCATTGTTGTTCTCAAACCTTTTTCGAGATAGTACTGAATTGTCTGATTAATTGTTAAAACAAGGGAGTTTCCGTCAACGGCTTCAATTGAAGTTTCATAATCGGTTGGAAGTTTATTTGAATTGGCGTCTTTAACCGTTACTATTCTGCCGTTTGTTCCTTTGAGTTCATCCTCATAAAAACTTTCAACTCCGGTTAATCCCTGATTATCATTTCCCGTGAATCCGATAACCGAAGAAGCAAGAGAGCCGTGAGGATAATAGCGCCTTGTTGTTTGCTCAAAGCCGATTATTTCGCCAAGTTTATGTTCTGCAGAAAATGCGGCGATATTCTCTTTTATATCATTTTCAATTTTCTTTGCAACAACGATATATCTGAGTTTGTTCTTTTTTGTGTTTTCAATAAGTTCGCCCTTTTCTTCTTCGTCAAGTTTCAGATTTTCCGAAAGGCAATCAACAACAAGATTTCTTTTTTCGTCAGTGGTTATATTGAACGGGTCGATAAAAACATTCCAGACAGTTGCCGACTGCGCAAGAACATTTCCCTCGCTGTCGTATATCGTTCCGCGCATTGCGGAAACCTCGGTATCGTACAGTTGCTGGGACTGCGCTTTTCCTGCAAGTTCGCCGCTCCTGACTGTCTGAAGATAAAGAAGTCTTGCGCCGTCTGCGCAAAATAAAAAGACGATAACAACGCTCAGAATGAGTATTCTTTTCATCATACCCTTTTTGAATTCTGCATTCATTTGTTATCACCTCTCATCATTCAATAGCCATATAAACAGTTTTAGAGAGTTCGGGTGAACTCTCTTTAATAATACTGTTCAGTTGTTGTTTTTATTACTTTTTTGCTGATTATCCTTGTTCAGTTGAGCCTCTCTGTGGTTTTTGAAGTCTTCAACGCTGATATATCTTATCTGATTTGATTTAACCTTAGTCATATTCAACTGTTCAACAGCATATTTATCAATCGTGCTAATTGAAACAAGAGCGTCGAGTTGACTTTGAAGGCTTATATTTTCGCTTTCCGCAAGAGCAATACTTGTTTGCGTTTTCTGAATCTCGCGGGTTAACTCGTTTTTCAGCGCAAAGGAATGAAGCGACATTCCTATCATCAGCAGGCTGATAACGGCAACCGAAACAACCGTTATCGCTTTAATAAATGCGCTTTTCTGTTCTGCTCTGAGTTGTTTTTTGCTTTTTAACTTTCCGCCTTCGCGAACTTTCAGCCGTTCGTCTTCCTGCGGTTCAAGTTTCGGCGCGTGTGAACCTCTTGTGTATGAAAAGGATTCAATGAGGTATGTTGTATCCGCCGCGTAGGAATACTTTCTGAAATCATTTGCATTTGTCACCGATATCACCTCCCGCTTTAAATAATTGATAATTGAGAATTGAAAATGAAAAATTGATGGCAGGCTCTGCCCACGCCCGATTATATTTGTTTGAGCGCAAGCGAGTAACCTAAATTCTTAACTAAATTTTTTCAAAGCATCTGAGCCTTGAACTTCTTGCCCTCGGATTTTCTTTAAGTTCCGCTTCGCTCGGGGAAAGAGATTTGAAAACTCTTTTTCCCAGCGGCTTTTTGCCGCAAACGCAAACCGGAAATTCCTTTGGGCAAGTGCAGGGGTTTTCCCATTTCGCAAAGCGCTCTTTAACAATTCTGTCTTCGAGCGAATGGAATGTTATAACGGAAATCCTTCCCCCGCTGTTTAAACTTTCAAGCGCGTCATCAAGCGTTTTTGAAAGTTTTCCCAGTTCATCATTGACTTCAATCCTTATCGCCTGAAAGGTTTTTCTTGCAGGATGCGAATCACGCATCGCCTTTTGGGGATAAGATTTTTTTATTATTTCAACAAGTTCAAAAGTTGTTTGAATCGGTTTTTCTTTTCTTGCTTCAACAATGTTTTTTGCAATTCTTCTTGCAAACTTTTCTTCGCCGTATTTAAAAAGAATATCGCACAGCGCCTCTTCGCTGTATGTGTTAACAACATCTTTGGCGGAAAGCCCGCTTTTGCTCATTCTCATATCAAGTTCAGCGTCGGCGTGGAACGAAAAGCCCCTCTCAGCCGTATCAAGTTGGAAAGAACTGACTCCCAAATCAAGAAGAACTCCGTCTATTTTTTCGATATCAAGTTCTTTTAGAATATCTTTGATGTTTTCAAAGTTATTCTGAACAATTCTGACATTATCGAGTTTTCCTATTCTCTCCTGCAAAACCCCGATTGCGTCAGGGTCCTGGTCAACGGCAATGAGCAGTTTAGCCGTTTTGGCTATTTCGGCGGAATGTCCTCCGCCGCCTGCAGTTCCGTCAAGAATTATCTTATCGGCATTTATGTTGAGAGATTCAATCGCCTCATCAAACAAAACACTCTTATGAACAAATTCCATAATTAAATATTATATTTATCAAGAATACTCTCGATAGCAGTTTCATCAATCGCTTCAAGCTGCTGATTGAAGAGTTCGCAGTTCCAGATTTCAATTCTTCTGTTGTTTCCGAAAACTTCCGCCTTATCCTCGTCAATAAGCGCCGCCTGCTTTCTCAGCGTTTCGTTGAGAAGAAGCCTTCCCTGACCGTCGAGGCTGAGTTTTTCAGCATTTGCAAGGAAGAAGAATTCAAGTTGCTTTCTGTCGCTCTGGCTGACATCATCATGAATCCTTTTCAAAAAAGCATTCCATTCTTCAAGAGGAAAAAGAGCAATGCATTTGCCGAAGCCGCGGGACGCGATAAATTCCTGACCGAGACCCGAGCGCATATTTGCGGGAATGGAGATTCTTCCTTTATTGTCAATCTTATGCTGTTTATGACCTACGAAATAATCTTCCATAATTCTTCCTCCTTTCCGAATTGATAAAACGCCTTAAAAAGCGGAAAACACCTAAACCCCATATGTTTTTTATGGGATTTCGGTTGATTTTTATGGGATTTCTCACCACTTGCTTATATTATATAGGGCAAATCCCCCATTGTCAAGAGTTTTATGGGCGTGCTGAAAATTGTAACTGAATTGTAATTTTTAGGAAATACGGCGATATTTCAAGGATTTTAAACAGACTTATTGTATATCCTGCAGCAATATGTTATAATGTTATTAATAATTAAAAATATTTAAGGCGGTCTGTTATGGGACAAAAAACGAGTTGGAAAGAAAAAATCGGCTACGGAATCGGAGCCGTCGGACTTGATTTGAGTTACGGAATGTTTTATTCATTTCTGAGTTACTATCTATCAAGCGTTTTAGGGCTTAAAGAAGCGTTTCTTCTGCTTCTGACTCCGATAGCAAGAATCTGGGACGGCATCAACGACCCCATGATGGGAACTATTGTTGATAACACAAGAACAAAGCACGGCAAATACCGCCCGTGGATTATTATCGGCGCAATCTGCAACGCCGCAGTGCTGTTTTTGCTCTTCACCTCTTTTGGTATGAGCGGAATGAAACTTTATATTTATATCGGAGTTATGTACATCCTCTGGGGAATGACGAACACAATGGCTGATATCCCCTACTGGAGTATGATTCCCTCCTTCACTTCCGACCCTGACGACAGAAATATGGTTTCAACCGTTGCAAGAACTTTTTCGGGTCTCGGTCAGGGAATAATAACTGTTTTAACCCCGATTATTCTTCCGATGCTTTCAACGGGAATGACAACCGATAAGGGATACAGTGCAAGCGGCTTTTCACGCTGGGCAGGCATCTGCGCCGCCATGCTAGTTTTCTTCTCGGCAATCTGCGTTTTATCAACAAAGGAAAGAAATGTTCATAACGATAAAAAAACAAAGTTTTCTTTCAAAAAGATTTTCATGGTTCTGAAAAGCAACGACCAACTTATCATATTTATGATTTTTGCAATGCTCTCAAACGCAGGTTGGTACTTAACTTCGGGAACGGCTGTTTACTATTTCTCGGATGTTCTCAGCAAACCGAAAGAGCAATCCCTTTTCCAGACAATCGGCGCAGTTGGCTCCGTTCTCGGACTTCTTGTTATTCCGATTCTTTCAAAATGGATTGATAAGAAAAGAATTTATCAGATTTCGCTTTCCGCAACGGTTTTCGGATACATCTTAATGTTTATCTTCGCAAAACTGAAAATTGCAATAGCGCTTGATATTTCATATATCATTTCATCAACCGGAATTGCCTCAATGTTTGTTTCGCAAACCGTTTTCCTTGCAGATATCGTTGACTACGGTGAATATAAAAACGGCGAAAGAAACGAAAGTATAACCTTCTCAATGAAAGGTTTCCTTCAGAAAATGGCATACACCATTCAAACGATTATTCTTTTCGGCGGACTTGGACTTGTTAACTATAATTCTCAGATAACAAGCGCAACGAAGCAGATAAACGAAACAACAAAAAATGTTATTGCGTTTATCGCATTCGGAGCGCCCGCAATACTGATAACAATTTCGCTGATAGTTTTCTCAAAGAAATTCAAACTCTACGGAAAACTTGCAGACGAAGTTAATGAATACATTGTTTCAAAAAATCAAAACTAATAAGAAAAAGGCGGTGTTTATATGAAAAAATCAGTTAAATTATTATCCTTAATTTTCGCACTTATTATGATTGTTTCCGCACTGCCTTTCAGTGCTGCTGCAGATGAGCCGTCAATGAAAATCTACGGTATTTATCTCTCTCAGAATTCCTCGCAGGATATTGAAGACGACGATAACGATGAAGTTGAATACGGCGACGCGGTTTTGCTTGAATCAAACGGCGAATACCTGCTTATGGACGCAGGCGCGGAATACACAAGCAACAGCCTTGTTTCCTATCTTCAAAATATCGGATTAACAAAGGAAACTCCTCTGACCGTTTATATCAGCCATCTTCATTCCGACCATATCGGCGGACTTGCCGCAATTGCTGAGAATTTCACAATCAAAAGGCTCTACCTCCCCGACTATAAAACAATCGGAACGGAATATGAAAACAAAAGCGGCTATAATATTACAGAAATAACCCGCAGCGTTATCAGAAACAGAGCAAATATAGATGAGCCCCTTGAACCCGAAGACACCAAAGGCGGTGAAATTGATTCACTCCTCGGCTCGGGAATGGAAGGCAAGGATAACGAATTCATCGGCAACGACGATATTATGGGCGGCGATGAATACCAAGGTTTTAACGAAGGCGGAAGCGAAGGCGAAGGCGAAGGCGGAAACGAGGGCGGAAACGAGGGCGGAAGCGAGGGCGAAGGCGGAGAAACCGAGCCCAAAGAAAGAATCGTTCACTATCTTGAAAAAGGTTCAACCTTCAGCATCGGCAGCGTTGAAGCCGAAGTTTTAGGTCCTGTCGGAACTCATCATCCGTCCGACTATAACGGAAACAAGATGAGCCACTATCTCAATGACTGCTCGCTGACAACGCTTTTCACCTGCGGAGAAACAAAATTTTTAACCACAGGAGATATTGAAAGCGCCGAAGAAAGAGCGCTTATTGACGAATACGGAAAGAGCGGAAAACTCTGCTCCGACATTCTTAAAATGCCCCACCACGGCTTAACCTCAACTTCAAACACTGAAGATTTCTTTGCGGCAGTTAAAGCAAAATATTTCTTCGCTGAAAATATGGGATACGGAACAACCGTTTCAAACGGAAAAACCGTATGGAAAAACCACACGGCGATTGAAAGAGCGCAGAAATGGGGACTTCCCTATATGGTTGGAACCGAGGAAGCGCCCTTCGTTATCAAACTAAAAAACGGCAAAACAACGCTTTACAGAGATAAAAACTTAAACGGCGCTGTTGGCGGAAGCGAAACCTTTGAAGGCTGGATTGAAGTTGAAGGAATTGCCCAGAAACCCGAAGGCGAAAGCGCTTCAAAGCCGAACTACACAGGCAAAAACAAATACTATTTCGATGAAAACGGCAATATATTAACCGGCGTTCAGATTATCGACGGCAAAGCCTATCTTTTCAATGAAGGCGGCGCAATGGAAAAGGGCCACTATGAATTTGAAAACGGCAAATGGGTTTATAAAAACGCCCGCAGATATAACGACGGCAAGGATTTGCGCGATTTTGAAGAAAGCGGCGAAATGGCTATCGGTTTCGGCAATTTTGTTTCAAACGGAAAATCCTATTATTGCTACCACGAGCCTTCAACAGGTTTCAGAAAACTCGGAAACGATAACTGGGATATTTTTGATATACTCGGCAAGAAATACGCAATAAACGCAAACGGAGTTATCTTCAATAACGAAGGCGCAGGCGGACTTAAATCATACACCGTCAGCGGAAAAACGAGATATCGCCTCTTTGGCAAGGACGGCGCAATGCAAACGGGATTCATTGAAACTGAAAGCAGCGGCAAGCCGATTCTATGCTACTATCAGCCCTCCGACGGTTTCAGAAAAACAGGCTCAAAGAACTGGGATATCTATGAAATAAACAAAAAGAAATACGCTATAAATGAAAACGGCGTTATCTTCAACAACAACGGCAAGGGCGGTCTTAAAACCTACAAAATAAATAAAAAAACCTGCTATCGCCACTTCAACTCCAAGGGAGTTATGACAACAGGTTTCAAGGATTTAAGCGGCGCAACCTATTATTTCAATCCCAAAACAGGTCTTCGCGAAACGGGCTTCAAATGCATTGATGGGAAATACTATTATTTCAATGAATACGGCAAACTCCAGAAAGGCAAAACCGTAAGCGTTGGCGGCGTTAAATGCACTTTTGATAAAAAAGGCGTTATGACTTCCCCGCTGCCCGCAAAGCCGAAGAACTTGAAAGTTAAGGCAAAATCGAAGGGCAAAAACACTGTTTCCTGGGATAAGGTTAAAAACGCAAGCGGATATTATATTTTGCGTTCAACCTCGAAATCGGGAACATATAAATCAATCAAAACAATAACAAAGGGCTCAACGAAAACCTACACCGATACTTCGGCAAGCAGCAAGAAAACTTATTACTATAAAGTTCAGGCATACCGAAAGATTTCAGGCGTTAAGGTTAAGGGCAGCGCAACCTCTGCAAAGAGCGTTAAAACAAAATAAAACAAAAACCGTCTGCGGATTTTCTTTCGCAGACGGTTTTCTTATATATACTATATTTCAATTTTCTGAAAAACAATATGCCCCGTCGGTTGGTCTTCATAGAGAACTCCGAGGGTTTTGCCGTTTATCAGGCAGAGCGAAGAATAAGCGAAGAAGCCTTCATTAACACTGATTGTTTCCTTGCTCCATTTAATACCTTTGCAATTTGATTTTTTATCAAAAACAAATTCGCCCTGCGAGATAACTCCGTTTTCCCTGACCTTTCCCGAGGGATGGCAAAGAAAAACTTTATTCTCCGCTGAAAGCGCGCTTTTCTGGCATTTGGGCGCTTTTATCGGCGCTTTTTTATCCTTGATAAAGGTTATCGCATTATCTTTTGATATTGAAACGGGCGTTTTATCAAATTTCTTTGCTCTTCCGAAGGAATAAATATCGCCGCTTTTTGCCTGAACGGCGCACCATTCGTCGATATTATCCGTATAAGGATTTCTGATATTTCTCTTGAAAGTTTCTCCGTTATCATCGGAATAAACGCAAACCGTATCTTTGAGAGTATAGAGCGGGAAAACAAGCCTGCCGCTATTCGTTTTAAGGGCGTTGCCGGGCGCTGTGCCGAGGAAAACGCCGTCTGAATCAAGGAGGATTTCGCCGGTTATATCCTTGCCCTCGCTCCAGGTTTTTCCT
>JAFYFO010000315.1 GCA_017543725.1 Eubacterium sp. | reverse complement strand
TCATTAATTTTTGTCCTCCGTTATTTTTAGTAAGAGAAATTTCCGGGTTGCCTTATCGGGGCAGACTCTTTCATCAATGCAGACTCCGAAAACGCCTATAACTCCGATTTCATCCGCAACAATCGGTATGCCGTTTCTTTTATCCGCAGGAATTCTTTCTTCATTTAAAAGTTTTTTAAGACTTTTGGTGCAATTTCTTTTGCAGGGCGATATTCTGTCTCCGTCTTTTTTAGTTCTGACGGTGATATCGCCGATTATTTTATCACAGTCAAAGCAAAAATCAAATTCTTTCCTTAATAATTCACAGTTATTTAAAAAATCTTTTGAATCAAGGATTTTTCTTTGTGCTTTGAACTTTTTTTCGCTGTTGTTTATATAATCAAATCTGAGAGTTTTCAAATCGGATATTGCAAAGAAATCATTTTTAATCTGGAATTTTCCGGATTTGAAAAGGAAATCGCAAATTCCGTTTATATGCATTTCGTCGGTTTTGATTTGCGCTTTTTCGAGCATTAAGACAACCGCTCTTTTTATTATGCTGATATGATAATTTTTCAGTTTTTCAATATCAAGAGCATTTTCTTCAATGCAATCATCAAGACATTCCTTTGCAAGAATATCAAGGCACTCGTTATCCTCTGCGGCGCTCATAATAAAACGCGAAAAAGTTTTTTCAAACGACGGATTGATTTTTTTTATATCACTTATAACAACATTTCTGAAATAATTTCTTGAATATGCGTTATCGCTGTTTGTTGAATCAATAACATAGGGAATATTCTGCTTTTCACATTCAAGCCTTATCTCCTCAGATGTTAAATCAAGCAGAGGACGGATTATGTTTTCCCTGACATAGGGTATTCCGCAAACGCCGTTTAAGGAAGTTCCTCGGCTGAGCCTGAACAAAACGGTTTCGATATTATCGGAAAGGCTGTGCGCCGTTGCGATTTTATCTGCACCGAAAGATTTGAAAAACTCATATCTCCTCTTTCGCGAATACTCCTCAATGCTCTCGCCCGCTTCTTTTGCAAGAGCGGGAGCGTTTATTCTCAGGCAATGAAATTCGGCGCCGTTTTCTTTGCAGAAGTTTTCAACAAAGGCGCTGTCTTTAACGGATTCTTCGCCCCTTATGCCGTGTTCAACATTGGCAACGATAATCCTTAGCGAAAGTTTTTCTCTGATATTCAGCAGGAAACTCAGCATAAGCATTGAATCCGCTCCGCCCGAAACGCCCGCAACAACGGTTTCGCCCTTTTGGAGCATATTATGTTTTGCTATTGTTTTTTCAATTTTAATCGTAGTTTCTGACATTTTCAACTGCACGGAATCTTGTGAATTCCTTATCAAAGGTTAATTGAATAGTTCCCGTCTGACCGTGGCGGTTTTTGGCAACTATCAGTTCTGTTAACGATTCATCAATTTCGTCCTGCTTATCCTCGGGAACTTCGCCTTTATAGTAATCGGGACGGTAGAGAAACATAACGATATCCGCATCCTGCTCGATTGAGCCTGACTCACGAAGGTCTGAAAGTTGGGGCTTATGCGATTTTCCCCTGCCCTCT
>JAFYFO010000314.1 GCA_017543725.1 Eubacterium sp. | reverse complement strand
CATAATCGGCACTTCCGATTATTTTATTGCAATAATTTTTTCTGATTTCTTCACATTCATCGGACATAACCAAGGCTCTTCTTTCCTTTTCTTCTTTTGAAACGCTGTCTCCTTTTTTTGAGGCAAGCGTTCCTTTTCTTTCGGAGTAGGGGAAGATGTGAACTTTTTCAAAGGCGATTTCTTTAACGAAATTCAGGGATTCTTTGAAATCTTCTTCGCTTTCGTTATTGAATCCAACCATAACATCCGTTGTTATTGTTGCACCGCTGAAAGTGCTTCTGAGTTTTTCGCAAAGCGCTTTATATTCTTCTGCGGTGTATTTTCTGTTCATTTCCATGAGCGTTTTATCGCATCCGCTTTGAAGTGAAATATGGAATTGTGGGCAGAATTTTTCAATTTTTGCAAGTTCACTGATAATTTCATCGGTTATATGGTCCGGCTCAAGAGAACCGAGGCGAACTCTTTTAATTCCATTAGTTTGGGCGCACACTTTAACTGCGTCAACAAGATTGAAATCGCGGTTTTTTCCGTATGCGGAAAGATTAATTCCGACCAGAACAATTTCTTTGATTCCGTTTTTTGCAAGAACGCTTATTTCTTCTTTCAGGTCTTTTAATTCCTTTGAACGAACAAATCCTCTTGATTTCGGAATAATGCAGTAGGAGCAATATCTGTCGCACCCGTCTTCAATCTTAACAAATGCTCTGATTCTTTCGGAAAAGCGGTCGATGGAGCATTTTTCAAACGAATCGCCGCTTTGATGTTTGTTGATATTGATAATCCTGTTTCGTTTCAGATTGTATTCATTAATAAGATTAAGAATATCTTTGTTATCCTTATTGCTGAGAACAATATCCGCTTCTTTAAGTTCTTCAGCCTGCTTTGGAAATGCCTGGGGCATACATCCTGTCAGTATAACCGCTGAATCGGGATGTTTTCTTTTGAACTTGCGAACATTCTGGCGTGTTTTTTGGTCTGCTGTAGCCGTAACCGTGCAGGAGTTGATAATATAGTAATCAGCCTCATCCTGTGCAGAAACAATTTCAAATCCTGCGTTTTTCAGAAGTTCGCTCATATATTCGGTTTCATATTGATTAACTTTACATCCGAGTGTGTAAAAAGCAGCCTTCAAGTATATCACCAACCTGTCGGAATGAATTGAAACTGCGCCCGTCAGACAATCCTGCGGAGCGTTTGCCATAAATTTTTATTATTATATCAAAAACAAATCATTATTACAAGAAATATTGAATATTATTAATCGGTGATGATTATGAAAAAAATAATATCTTTTATCCTGTTATTAAATATTCTTTTAATAATTCCATCGTATGCTTATGCAAAAGAAGATTTGGTTAAAGCAGAAGCAGCCGTTTTAATGTGCGCGGATAACGGGGAAGTGCTTTATAAGAAAAATGAAAATAAGCATCTGTATCCCGCTTCTGTTACCAAAATAATGACTGTTCTTCTTGTTGCCGAGGCGCTTGATTCGGGCAAAATAAAACTGAGCGATAAAGTCAGCGCTTCAGAAAAAGCAGTTTCAATGGGAGGCTCTCAGATATGGCTTGAACTCGGAGAAACAATGACGGTTGAAGAACTTTTAAAAGCGGTTATTATTTCAAGCGCAAACGACGCATGCACGGCACTTGCCGAATATGTCGGCGGCTCCAATGAAAAATTCATTGAAATGATGAACGAAAAAGCGCGCCTTCTCGGCTGCAAAAACACTCATTTTGAAAATTCAAACGGACTCGACGATACCGCTTCCAATCATTATTCCTGCGCTTATGACCTTGCGCTTATTTCCTGTGAAGTTATGAAATATGATATTGTTAAGAAACACACAACCGTCTGGCTCGATTCCCTTAGAAACGGAAAAACAGAACTAAACAACACAAATAAACTGATAAACTCCTATGAAGGGATAACCGGTCTTAAAACGGGAACAACATCAAACGCAGGATTCTGCATAAGCGCAACGGCAACGAGGAATAATATGAATCTTGTTGCGGTTATTTTGAAAAGCCCGACGAGTGAAGACAGATTTAACAGCGCTTCAAATCTTCTTGATTACGGCTTTGGAAATTATGAAGCAATAACTCCCGAATTTGATTCAGACAAAATAACATCTGTCAAAGTTAAAAGAGGCGTTTTTAAAGAAATAAAGCCAATTATAAGCAATAGCAATAAGATTGTTATTAAAAAAGGCTCTGATGAACTGAGT
>JAFYFO010000032.1 GCA_017543725.1 Eubacterium sp. | reverse complement strand
GCTTCTTCACGATGTTGTTGAAGACACGGAATACACCCTTGATTATATCGGAAAGAATTTCGGAAACGATGTTGCGCTTCTTGTTGACGGAGTAACAAAACTCGGTCAGATTCCGCTTTCAACAAGGGAGGAAATTCAGGCTGAAAACATCAGAAAAATGTTTATAGCAATGAATCAGGATGTTCGTGTTATTATCATCAAACTTGCAGACAGGCTTCATAATATGCGAACTCTTGAGCATATGCCCAAATATAAACAGCGCGAAAAATCGCTTGAAACGCTTGAAATATATGCTCCGATAGCGCACCGTCTCGGTATCCGTCAGTTCAAAGAAGAACTTGAAGACCTTGCAATCCGCTATCTTGACCCCGTTGCGTATAAAGAGATAGAAGATTCTCTTTCAATGAAAAAGGAAGAGGGAGTTAAATTCCTTGCGGATATTGAAAAGCAAATCAGCGAAAAATTAACTCCGATTATGAGTTTCGTTAAAATAACTTCAAGGGTTAAATCGGTTCACGGTATTTTCAGAAAAGTTTATATCAAGGGCAAGAGTTTCGACGAAATATATGATATATATGCGGTTCGTATTATTGTTGACGACCCGAAGGATTGCTATAACGCGCTCGGAATAATCCACGATATGTTTACTCCGCTTCCCGGAAGATTCAAGGATTATATTTCAATGCCCAAGCCAAATTTATATCAATCGCTTCACACAACTGTTTTATCAAAACAGGGCATTCCTTTTGAAGTTCAGATAAGAACAAGGGAAATGCACAGAACTGCCGAATACGGTATCGCTGCGCACTGGAAGTATAAACTCGGAACAAGCGGAAAAGACAGTCTTGACACTCAACTCCAGTGGATTAATTCAATGATTGAAAACGATAACGCCGATAACGCAGCGGAACTTATTTCAACCATTAAGGGCGACCTTTCAATGGATGAAATATATGTTTTAACTCCGAAGGGCGATGTTAAAAGCCTTCCGCGCGGCTCAACGGTTGTTGATTTCGCTTATGCAATTCATTCGGCTGTCGGAAACAAAACCGTCGGAGCGAAGATAGACGGAAAAATGGTTCCGCTCGACACAGTTGTCAGAACGGGGCAGGTTGTTGAAATAATAACCTCAAAAGCGCCCGATAAAGGCCCTTCAAGAGATTGGCTGAATTTTGTTAAAACGGGCGGCGCGCGCTCAAAAATCCGCGCATGGTTTAAGCATGAAAAGCGCGATGAAAATATTGCTCAGGGCAAAAGCGAAATTGAAAGAGAATTCAAGAGAAACTTTATTCGTCTTGATGAAGAAGATTATGCCAAATTCATTCTTAAAATCGCTGAGCGCTCTCATTTCACAAATGAAGATGATTTTTATGCCGCAATAGGCTACGGCGGTATTCAACTTTCTCGTTTAATGCCGGGTATCAAGGATGAATACAACAGAAACTGGAAGCCGAAAGAGGAAGATAATCAGGCAAAAGTTGATGAAACTCTGAAGAAACTCAATCAGCCCTCAAAGGCTGTCGGGGGAATTATTGTTGAAGGATTTGATAACAGCCCGATTAATATGGGACGATGCTGCAATCCGCTTCCGGGTGAAAACATTATCGGCTTCATAACAAGGGGACACGGCATAACAATTCACAGAAGGGAATGTAAGAATGTTCCTGCCGATATCGCTTCTTCTGCAGAGCCCGAACGCTGGGTTAACGCAAGAT
>JAFYFO010000313.1 GCA_017543725.1 Eubacterium sp. | reverse complement strand
AGTTTTTTGGGCTGCCATTTTGCCTTTCTCTGAGCAAGAATTTCATCGCTGACATTGAGTCTGAGAACTCTTGCAGGGATATCAATTTCTATTTCATCGCCGTCTTCAACAAGCGCGATTGTTCCGCCGACTGCCGCCTCGGGGCTGACATGGCCGATTGAAGCGCCCCTTGTTGCGCCCGAGAAACGACCGTCTGTTAAAAGAGCAACGCTTGAGCCGAGACCCATTCCGATAATAGCGGAGGTCGGAGAAAGCATTTCTCTCATTCCGGGACCGCCCTTGGGACCTTCATAGCGGATAACAACAACATCGCCTGCAACAATCTTGCCCGAAGTTATCGCCTCAATTGCGTCTTCTTCCGAATCAAAGCATTTAGCAGGACCCTTGTGCTGCATCATTTCAGGTGCAACAGCGCCTTTCTTAACAACCGAGCCTTCTTCGGCAAGATTGCCTTTGAGAACCGCTATACCGCCGTCCTTTGAGAAGGGATTATCAAGATTTCTGATAATTTCGCCGTCCGCATCTTTTGCGGCGTCTATTCTCTCCTGAACGGTTCCGTTAACGGTTAAAGCGTCTGTATGAATCATTTTGCCTTTTGCAAGTTCTTTAAGAACGCTCTGCATTCCGCCGACATCGTTGAGGTCTGTTATAAAGACTGATGAAGCAGGATTGAGTTTGCAAATCTGAGGAGTTGTGTTGCCCATTGTGTTGAGGTCGTCAAGATTAATATCGTGGCCTGCAGCGTGAGCAATTGCAGTGAGGTGAAGAATCGTGTTTGTTGAACATCCGATTGCCATATCGCATCTCATTGCGTTTTCAATAGCCTTTTCGGTTATGATATCCGAAGGCTTGATATCTTCTTTAAGCAAATCCATAACTCTCTCGCCTGCCATTTTTGCAAGACGAAGTCGAGCCGAATAAACTGCAGGAATTGTTCCCGAACCGGGAAGCGACATTCCGATTGACTCGGTGAGGCAGTTCATTGAGTTTGCAGTATACATTCCCGAACAAGAACCGCAGGTCGGGCACGCTGTAAACGCAGTTGCCTCAAGGTTTTCAATGCTCATTTTTCCAACAGCGTTTGAACCAACATATTCAAACTGCTCCGAAAGACCGATTGGATTTTTTGTTTCGGTGCTTTTGCCGGGAAGCATCGGACCTCCGCTGATGAAAATACAGGGAAGATTAAGTCTGCAAGCCGCAAGAAGCATTCCCGGAACAATTTTATCGCAGTTAGGAATGAAAACAATCGCGTCAAGCGGATGAGCGGTTAACATAACCTCAATGCTGTCGGCAATGAGTTCTCTTGAGCAAAGAGAATATTTCATCCCCTTGTGGTTCATTGCAATACCATCGCAAACGCCGATTGTGTTGAATTCAAAGGGAACGCCGCCCGCATTTCTTATGCCGGCTTTAACCTGCTCTGCAATTTTATCAAGATGCATATGACCCGGAATATAGTCGCTCTTTGAGTTAACAACGGCAACAAAGGGTCTTTTCATTTCAAGTTCGTCAATTCCCAGCGCTCTTAAAAGTGAACGGTGAGGAGCGCGGGAAGGTCCTTCTTTAATTAAATCTGAACGCATAATTTTCTCCTTAGTCTAAATCGGGTGCGGGCGTTCCCGCCCTCAATTTTGCATTTTTCATTTTGCATTTTGAATTGATTAATTGCAGCGCAACTAATCAAGAGGTTTCATCGTGGGGAACAAAAGAACATCCCTGATAGAATAACTGTCTGTTAAAAGCATAACAAGTCTGTCTATTCCGATTCCAAGTCCGCCCGTTGGAGGCATACCGTATTCAAGCGCGGTAACGAAATCGTTATCTATCATATTAGCCTCATCGTCGCCCGCTTCACGAAGTTTCATCTGAGCCTCAAATCTCTCCATCTGGTCAATCGGGTCGTTGAGTTCGGAATAAGCGTTTCCGTACTCTCCGCCGAGAATAAAGAGTTCAAAGCGCTCTGTTAATGCAGGACAGGAGGGCTTTTTCTTTGTCAAGGGGCTTATTTCAACAGGATAATCAATGATGAAAGTCGGCTGAACAAGGTTTTCTTCAACAAATTCTTCAAAGAATGAAGCGAGAATATCGCCCCAGGTTGCCTTGCCCGGCTCAATTTCAATATCCTTTTCTTTTGCTATTTCGATAGCCTTTTCATTATCGCTCATAAATGAAGCGAAATCTATTCCCGTATATTCCTTAACGGCGTCTATCATAGTCACTCTTCTGAACGGACTTTCAAGGTCTATCTCAGTTCCGTTGAAGGTTATATGAAGATTATCGCAAACCTCGTTTGCCGCATTTCTTATAATGTTTTCGGCGATATCCATCATTCCGTGGTAATCGGTGAACGCCTGATAAAGTTCTATGCAGGTGAACTCGGGGTTGTGGCGAACATCCATTCCCTCGTTTCTGAAGTTTCTTCCGATTTCGTAAACTCTTTCCATACCGCCGACGATAAGCCTTTTAAGATAAAGTTCGGTTGCGATACGGAGATACATATCCATATCAAGAGTGTTGTGGTGGGTTATGAACGGTCTTGCCGCCGCGCCGCCGGGGATAAGATTGAGAATCGGCGTTTCAACCTCAATGAAACCGAGATTATCAAGATAATTTCTTATTGAAGTTATTATTTTTGAACGCTTGATGAATGTTTCCTTAACATTCGGATTCATTATCATATCAAGATAGCGCTTTCTGTATCTCGTGTCTGTATCCGTTAAGCCGTGGAACTTTTCGGGAAGCGGAAGAAGCGATTTTGATATAAGACGGATTTCTTTTGCGTGAACTGAAATTTCGCCCGTTCTTGTTTTGAAAACAAAGCCTTTGATTTCAACAATATCGCCGATATCCCAGGTTTTAAACGCTTTGAAAACTTCTTCGCCGACATCGTTCATTCGAACATACGCCTGAATTCTTCCGTTTCTGTCCTGAATATCAATGAAGTTTGCCTTGCCCATATCGCGCCAGGTCATTATTCTTCCTGCGATAACAACATCTTTCTCTTCAAGTTCATCAAAATTTGCTTTGATTTCATCGCTGTGGTGGCTCTGCTCGGCAAGGGTTATAACAAACGGGTCCTTGCCCTGAGCCTGCATTGCCTTGAGTTTATCTATTCTTATCTGCTTTTGCTCGTTTTCGGAAAGAACAACCTCAGCCATAGCCATTTGCGCCGAGGCTGCATTGTTTCCGATTGCTTCAATGTTTTCAAGCGCTTCCTGCTCTGTTTGCGCTTCGCCTGTCAGAGCAACATCGCCTGTCTGAAGGAAAAGAGTATATTTAACTTTTTCGCCGCATTTTTCAACAAGGTATTTCGGATTTGTTTTTTCTTCATCGCCTGCAATAGCGTTCTGAACTTTCATTCTGCTGTTTTTCTTAACAGCCTTAACGCCTCTTTTGCAAGCGTCTTCCTTATCAAAAATCCCGGATTTTCCCAAAGATTTTTCGTCAACAAGAAATTCAAAAGAAAATGTTTCGTCGCCTTGTTTGGTTATTTCAAACTTTCCTGCCATAATCTGCCTTTCTGCAATTACGAATTACGAATTTCGGGACCTGCGGTCAACTATTATATAACGGAACGATGTAGGCATCGTTCCCTACAAAGATTGAAAGCCGTAGGGCAAGATGCCCTCATCTTGCCGAAATACAATCGTCGCTTGCGACCCGACAACTCGCAACTCATTTTATTTTACGTCTTTAATTTTGAATTCAAGATTGCCCATCGGTGCTTCAACAATAACAGTTTCGCCTTTCTTTGAGCCGATAAGCGCTTTGCCGACAGGGCTTTCTTCAGAAACTTTTCCTGATGCAGGGTCGCTCTCTGAAAAGCCAACGATTTCATAAACCAATTCTTTTTTATCGGTTTTTCTTAAAACGGTAACTTTTGAGCCCATTGAAATGGTGTTTTTGCTTCCTGTTCCGTCTGCAGAATCGCTTTCAACGATAACCGCATGGTCTATAAGATATTTGAGTTCGTTGATTCTTGCCTCGGTTTTTGCCTGGTCTGAAAGAGCCGCATCGTATTCACTGTTTTCAGAAAGGTCTCCGTATGAACGGGCAACCTTAAGTTTCTCGGCATTTTCATTTCTTCCGACGGTTTCAAGATATTCAAGTTCATCAACGAGTTCCTGCAAACCCTGAGCCGTCATTTTAAACACTTTTGCTGCCATAATAAAAAACTCCTTAAAAATTCTTTTTTAACCTCTTAATTATATATTATAGATAATTCAAAGTCAATCACTATTTTTTGAGCAAAGAGAGGTTTTGGATAATTACGAATTACGATTTACGAATTACGAATTTCGGGGCGCGGAAATGCGCCGGAATTATGCGCTTCGTTTCATTTGAACGCCAATATAATATTTGGTAATCAATGCGGTGCGTCGAGGGCGTCGCACCCTACAAAATTATGTGTTTTTATTTCATTTGCCCAAATATAATTGCCGTGCGCAGCACCCGAAACTCTTCACTCTTCACTCTTAATTCTTAACTCAACAATCCTCTTCACTCTTAACTCTTAATTAATAAAAAATCGCCGACCCCGAAGGGCCGGCATTGATTTTTTAATGATTCATCGGTTCTGAATAAACGGTTGTTATTTTGCCGTTTGAATCTTCATAGATAACATATGCTTTGTAAAGAATTGTTTTTCCTGTTAAGCCGTTAACGCCAATCGTGAACTGATTTGCGCCGACAAATCTTGTTGATTTAGCGCGGAAAACATTATAATCTTCGTGATTTCCTGCGTTTTCAACTATAATATCTTCCTCAGAAAGAGTTCCGCCGTTCTTTGCTATTCCAATAAGAATTCCGTGTTCTCTTACTGTGTAGCCGCCGTCAACTATCTGTGCGTTGAAGATTGATTTCGAATCGGAAAGAACTATTCCTTCTTTTCTGAGGTTTGCGGCAGGAATACTGAAATCATATGCTTCAAACTGGGACTGAGTTACCGCAGTCAGTTCGATTGATTCCGTTACGAAGAACGAAACATCTGCGCCGATTGCAAAGGGTCTGAATCTGTTTGGCGCAATTTCTTCAATCCATGCGTATGCGTTTTCGCCTCCCTGAAGTTCAACCTTTGTGTTGTATGCAACAGTTTGATTGAAAGTTGTTCCGCCTTCAAGCGCTGTTGCGTTTACTGCGCAGTTTTCAGTTCCGCTGAATGTATACTTAGCGATAATATCAGTGTCGCCGCTGATATCAATTGTTCCCGATACAGGAACATCATTGATATAATATCCGTCAAAAGTATAATTCGGAATTGCTTTTGCAACGGGCAAAGTATATGTTGAATCAGCATATTCAACAAGTTGAATCGGGGTTTTATCCGGGTCGTTGCTGTAGTTTCTTGCAATTGTTATTCTGTTTGGCTTGCTTTCTGTTGAGCCAACTGCATAAACAGTTATGTTTCCGATAACCGGAGTGATAAATACTGTTGATGAATCCTGATACTGCTTTGACCTTACGGAAGTTTCCGAATCAAATTCCATATACCATGCAACCCTGCCGCTGTTTGAAGTAAATACAGCGGTGTTTTTATATGTTGCGCTGTATGAGCCGTCCCTGTTTTTGTAGTTTGTTCCGTTGCCTGTGAAACTGATTTCTGCATCACCTATAACGCTGACCGTATAGGTTTTAACACATTCAGTGTTAAGAACACTGACAACATTTGCAATTGTTCCCTCGATATCTTCGCTAGTCGCTTCGTCATCAATAGTTGCAATTGTTATCGGAGCGCCGGTTATGCTTGTGTAATTC
Organism: Eubacterium sp.; assembly: GCA_017543725.1. Classification (GTDB taxonomy): domain Bacteria; phylum Bacillota; class Clostridia; order Oscillospirales; family Acutalibacteraceae; genus Eubacterium_R. The sequence goes on along the minus strand of JAFYFO010000313.1, from coordinate 1,386 downwards.
GCAGGGCTTCCCTGAATAGAATCGGTTGCCGTGTCAACAAGAACAAGCGCTTCGGGATTTACGGAATAAACATCCTCATCCGGCTTTTCAACGCATTCTATAGCAGCCTGCAAAACGCTGAGAACATCGTTTTCTTTAAGCGCTTCAATTGCAGAAAGAATATTCTGAGTTACTATATCAATTGCAGCCTGAGCGGAATTTTCGCCCTTTGTTCCATATGTTTTTCTTGTTGCCGCATCTGCATTATAATATGGGGACGCGGCGTTCATCGCTGTTATAAGCGTCCCGATTTCGTCTTCGCTGTATACCGCTCTTGCACCGTTTAATGCAACGAGAATTCCGTCGCCCTGAAGAACTGCCGCTTCAAGTTCGCTCAAATCCGCAAGCGGGTCGAGTTTTGCTTCGGCAGACGCTTCGAATTTTGTTATTTCAGCGGTTATTTCGCTGTTTCTTGAAATGCCGAAATCGCTTCTGTCAGCAGTGTATTCAATCGGGAATTCCTCAGTGCTTGCAACATATGCTTTCAGCGCCGCGATAGAGCCTGTTGTGTACGCATCTTCAAGCGCCGCGTTGTTTGCATTTGCAACCGCTGTGTTTTTCGCGGTATCAAGCGCTGTGAAATCTGCAAGAACATCAAGGAAATGCGCATTTTCAATATCGGGAAGGCTGCTTGCCGAGGTTACATAAGGATTCTCAACAAGGTTATACATATGACTTTTAGCAACCGGATAAACTTCTTTGAAATAATCAACGGAAGATTTTGTGTATGTTCCTTTAAGAACAGCGGAATCGGTTGCGTAGTCGGTTTCTGCTGAATTTCCTGTTGGGTGATTGGAGTGAGCGGTTTTCATTTCTGTTCTGACAACGGGATAGATATCCTCTCTTTTATTTGCGTTATCAAGAGCGCTGACCATGCCTGAAATATCATTTGCGCAGTCTGAAACCTTTGAAGCGGTGTTATCAGCCCAGTTGTATGCAGTCTGGGGATTGAAGGAGGTTGCATTGTCATACGCTGTGAAGAATGATGTTAATCCGCCTTCTTTATAAGAAGTTACTGCTCTTGCAACAGGCTTTGCTCTGCCGAGAGCGTCTTTAAGAACTTTATAGTTAACAACATAGATTGATTTTGAGCCCTTAATTCTGAGTTTTTTGATATCGCTTGAGTTGTTACCGAAGTTCATGCCCCAAGTTGGTGTTATTGTTCTTGAATATTCGGTGCTGCCCATTGAGTCGCCGAAGTACATAAGGTTTGCATACCCCATCTGCCAATCACCTGTTACCCAACTTGGGAATGTTGCGCTCTTATGGTCACTCATTGAGGTTGTATCCGAATAGTCAACATTTCTTTCGCCGTTACTCAGATAGTTCCACTGGAAGTTGAAACTT
>JAFYFO010000312.1 GCA_017543725.1 Eubacterium sp. | reverse complement strand
TTGATGTTGTAAACGCCGAACATAATATTATATCCAGTCAGTTTTGAATCAAAAGCGTTCTGAACGCCCGTTGAAATAAAGTTTTTCGGGTCGCCGACAACATGGAGGGTTGATTTTCTCGTTGTTGCGTTTTTTGAATACTCCCTGTCGCCGTCAACGGTCTGCGCGAGTATTTCGCCCTTTGAATCGGTTATAGTTCCTGCGCCGATAAGTTCTCCGTTTGAATAAAGGTGGCGGTTATAGCGCTTCATTGCCCATTCGTCGCCGTGGGAAACAAATGAAACGGTCAGGAAAACAATTCCCGCAATAAAAAGCGCCGATAAAATCCAGAGGAAAATTCCTCTTTTTGTTATCATTTTCATTTCTTCTTTGCACCTCCCAGATAGTTATAGGTGCGAACATCCGCTGCTTTGATAAAGGCGAGAACCGCCCAGCAACTAATCATTGAAGTTCCGCCGAGTGAAACAAAGGGAATTGTAACTCCCGTCAGCGGAAGAATATCGGTTATGCCGAAAATATTCAAAGCGCACTGGAAAAGAAGCAATCCTGCTCCCGCAACCGCCGCAATTGAATAAAATGTTGAGCGTGCCGCGATTGAATTAACAAGCGCCGAAATTGCAATGCAAACAAAGGAAAGAACAAGCATAATTCCGAAAATATATCCCCATTCTTCGCAGATAACGCCAAAAATACTGTCTGAAACGGGAGCGTAAACATATCTGACATATCCGTTTCCGATGCCGACTCCGAAAAGTCCGCCGCTTGCAATGCCGACGAGAACTCTTGTCTGCTGAAGTCCCTGGTCGTAGGGATATTCCCAGACATGGCGGTAAACCGCAAATCTTCTCATAACATATGATTTATATTTCAAAACGATTGTTCCGCCCATAACTGCGGAAGCAAGCGCAAGAATGATTGTTTTGATATCGCCCGAATTCATAAAGGCGATAATAAGGAAGGTGACGAAGAATATAAGCGCCGTTCCGAAATCCTTGATGATAATCAGCGAGCCGACGCAGGCAAGCGAAAATCCGATAAAGGCAAAAATATTTTTCGAAGTCTGAATTTTTTCAAGCGTTGCGGCTCCAACAAAGATAAACGCTATTTTAACAAGTTCCGAGGGCTGAAAGGTTATTCCTCCGATTGTTATCCAGTTTCTTGCGCCGTTTGTTGCTCTTGCTATAACAATGTTAACAAGAAGCAAAAGTATTGCCGCCGCCGCGGCGGGCAGGCGCAGTTTCATACATAAATCAACATTTCCAAGCAGGAAAACCATAAAAATGAAGGCAATAAGTCCTGCAAGAACCATAAAATATTGCTTGAAAGCGGCGTCGGGAAAAACGCTTCCGATTGTAACCAATCCGACTCCGCTTAAAAAGAAGGCAATCATTTCAAGTTCGAAATTCCTTCTGTGAAAAACAGTGTAGAAAAATATTAAATAAACCCATTCGGTTGCAACAAGGCAGAGAAGAGCGATAATCGCTTTGCTTTCAAATTCCTTTCCGCAGGAGGCGGCAATAAAGCCCGTTACAATCTGAAAAGCCGATAAAACAATAAGAATAAGGAAATTGTTTATGGGCTTTATTTTCGGTGATTTTTTATTCTTGCTCATAAAAACTTCCTTTCTTTTATTTTTCATAGAAAATGAAAACTTTGTCGCCAAAAGTTAACATATCCTCTTCAAAAATCAGTTGGGGTCTGTCGATATATCTGCCGTTGATTTTTGTTCCGTTGTGGCTGTCAAGGTCGCTCAGCGCCCAGCCCCTGCTCGTCATATAAATTCTTGCGTGGCGGGAACTGACGGCGTCGGAATTCAGCCTGATATCGCAATCCTCGCCCCTTCCGATTAAAACATCCTGCTTTTTCAGATAAACGGGGCGCTTTGTTTTGATGTCAACAAGAACTCCGAAGGCTTTGCTTGCAGGCGCCGCATTCTGACGGACTTCCTGCCTGATTTGCCTCTTGCTCTTTTGCGAGAGCGCTTCATCACATTCAAATTTCAAATCAACCGAGCCGATTGTTATAATATCGCCGTTTTCAATAACGGCTCTTTTTTCAACTTTTTCGCCGTTAACAAGAATTCCCGAAGTTCTTGCGGATGTATCAAAAACAACCCAGTCTTTGCGCCTTTTTGCGATAACCGCGTGAAAACGGCTGACATAGGGCAGGGGAAGAACGATATCGTTTGATTTAACCTTTCCTATTGAAGTTTCCCAGTGGGTTATCTCTTCAATGGAGCCGTCGCTCCGGTCAACAAGTCTTGCAAGGGTGTGGATTCTCGGTCTGTTGCGGAAAAGCGAAACAATGCAGGTCAGCAGTATGAAAACCGCCGCAACAGGCGCTATATACCTCATAAGAGAAACAACTATTTCCATTTTCTTTCTCCTTTTCGATTTTTTATTATAATATATCCAAAAAAAATAAAAAGTCAAGACTATTGAAATTAATTAAGACTTATTATATACTTATAGAAAGTACCATTAAGGAGTATTATGCTATGGCTATTGAAAAATCACTGTTCGGCAAAACCAACGAAAACAAAGAGGTTTATTTGTTTAAAATAACAAATAAAAGCGGCGCTTCGGTTTCGCTCATATCCTTGGGAGCGGGAATTCAGTCTGTTTGCGTTCCCGATAAAAACGGAAAAATCGAAGATGTTGTTCTGGGCTTTGATGATGTTGATGGTTATCTCGGTCCAACCTGCGGATTTTCGGGATTGGTTGTCGGAAGATGGGCAAACCGCATCCGCGACGGAAAGTTTTCTTTTGAAGGAAAGGATTATTCAACAACAATCAACCAGGGAACATGGACCCTTCACGGCGGCGGAACATTTTCAAAAAGCGTTTGGGATGTTGAGGAAACAGGGGATAATTTCGTTGTTTTCAAGCGCTTTTCACCCGACGGGGAAGACGGCTTCCCGGGTAACTACACAATGAAAGTTAAATACACATTTACAGAGGATAACATTCTCAGAGCGGAATACTCCGTTGTTTCCGATATAAATAATATCGCAAACCCGACAAATCATGTTTATTTCAATCTTTCCGCAAGCCCCGAAAAGAACATTGAAGAACATCTTATCAGAATAGACGCAGACAGGGTTACAGAGGGCGACGAGCATCAACTTATGACAGGCGGATTTGTTGA
>JAFYFO010000311.1 GCA_017543725.1 Eubacterium sp. | reverse complement strand
TTTCATAAATCTTCCTCCAAACGCAGAATATCATCTATAAAATAATATCAAAAAAACAGCGATATTTCAATACTATATAAAAAATAATTGATTTATAGGTAAATATTTTCTATAATAGGCTAAGGTGATAATTATGATGAAATCTCAAATTGAATATATTCGCAGCAAAACTGATTTTGTTCCCGAAATCGCAGTTGTTTTAGGTTCGGGGCTCGGCGAACTTGCCGATAAAACGGATATTAAAGCGATTATTGATTACAGCGAAATAGAAGGGCTTGCCGTTTCAACGGCACCAACGCATAAAGGGCGCTTTGTTTTCGCTGAAATCGAAGGCAAAAAAGTTGTTTTTATGCAGGGAAGAGTTCATCTTTATGAGGGCTATTCTCCAAAGCAGATTGCAAATCCGATAAGGCTGATGAGGCTTCTCGGAGCGGATAAACTTATTCTGACAAATGCCGCAGGCGGAATAAACAAAAATTTCAGCCCCGGCGATTTTATGCTTCTCAGCGACCATATCTCCTGTTTTGTTGACTCACCTCTTATCGGCGAAAACGATGACTCTCTCGGAACACGCTTTCCCGATATGAGCGGTGCATATGATAAGGAAATGCAAAAAATTGCAAAACGCGCCGCGTTTGAAAACAATATAAAACTTCAAAGCGGAGTTTATGCTCAACTCAAAGGACCTCAGTTTGAAACTCCTGCCGAAATAAAAATGCTCTCGCTTATGGGAGCGGACGCGGTTGGAATGAGCACTGTTGTTGAAACAATTGCTGCCAACCACTGCGGTTTCAGGGTTTGCGCGCTGAGCCTTATAACAAATTTTGCCTGCGGAATCTGCGATAAGCAGTTATCGGGCGAAGAAATTGTTGAAACGGCAAACCGCGTTTCAGGGCAATTTGAAAAACTTATTAAGGAAATAATAAAGGCTATCTGATGGAAAATATTATTTTTGAAAACGGAGAATTATCATTTCTCGACCAGACTCTCTTGCCGAATGAAGAAAAGTACATAACGCCGAAAAGTAAAGAAGACTATTTTTTGGCAATAAAAAATCTTCAGGTAAGAGGCGCTCCCGCAATAGGGATTTTTGCGGCATACGCAATGGCGCTGATTGATGAAAACAAGGAAGAACTCAAAAAGTATCTTGATTCATCAAGACCGACGGCAGTTAATCTTTCCTGGGCAACTTCAAGAATGCTCAGGGCATATAACGAAGGAAAAAACCTTATCGACGAAGCGATTGCAATACATAATGAAGATAAAGAAATGTGCCGCAAAATCAGCGAATACGGCTTATCGCTTTTAAAAGACGGCGACGGAATTTTAACCCACTGCAACGCGGGCGCGCTTGCAACTTCAAAATACGGAACGGGGCTCGGTCCCCTGCTTCTCGGCAAGGAAAAGGGATATAATTTCAAGGTTTTCACCGATGAAACAAGACCGCTTCTTCAGGGGGCAAGGCTGACTTCCTATGAACTTGAAAAAGCAGGAATTGATGTTACTCTTATCTGCGATAATATGGCATCCCTCGTTATGAAACAGGGAAAGATAAACGCCGTTCTTGTCGGAGCGGACAGAATTGCCGCAAACGGCGATACCGCAAACAAAATCGGAACAAGCGGCACTGCAATTCTTGCAAAATACTATAACATTCCTTTTTATGTTCTTGCGCCTTATTCAACTATTGATTTTTCCTGCGAAACAGGAGAAGATATTGTTATTGAAGAGCGCTCGGGCGAAGAGATAAAAGAGATGTTTTTTGAAAAGCCGACCGCTCTGCCGCAAACAAAATGCTTTAACCCCGCGTTTGATGTTACGGATAACTCGCTTATAACGGCGATTATAACTGAAAAAGGAATTATCAGAAAACCATTTAAGAAAGGACTGAAAAATCTTTATGATTAAATTCACAAACGGATATGTTTTAAACAAAAATTTTGAAATTGAAAAAACGGATGTTTTTGTTGAAGGAAGCAAAATTGCGGCAATCGGCAAATGCGATAAAGAGGCTGATGAAATTTATGACTTAAACGGAAACCTGCTTATGCCCTCTTTCAAAAACGCGCATACCCACTCGGCAATGACCTTTGCGCGCTCTTTTGCGGATGATTTGCCCCTTGACGAATGGCTCAACACAAAGATTTTTCCGCTTGAGGCAAAACTCACGGGAGAGGATATTTATAATCTTTCGCGCCTCGCTTTTCTTGAATATTTAACAAGCGGAGTCAGCGCATGCTTTGAT
>JAFYFO010000310.1 GCA_017543725.1 Eubacterium sp. | reverse complement strand
GTTTTTTCATCAAGCGCGGGTTTCAAATCAATAATGAATTTATATTTCTTATTTTTCGGATTATCAATATGCGATGAAGCGGATAAAACAAGCGGTCCGCTTATTCCGAAATGAGTAAAGAGCATTTCGCCGAAATCGCTGAAAACCGTTTTTTCACCGTCAAGCAGTTTAACCGAAACATTCTTCAGCGATAAGCCCTGAAGATTCGGGATGAAATTATTCGAGCAAACAAGGGGAACAAGCGAGGGTTTAAGGGGCGTTATACTGTGCCCCGCCGCTTTTGCAAAAGCATATCCGTCGCCTGTTGAACCTGTTTGGGGATAACTCTTTCCCCCGGTGCAAATCGCAAGAGAATCGCAAAACAATTCCTCGCCGCTTTCAAGAATAACGCCTTTAATGCACTTATCCTCAATAATAAGGGATTTTGCACTTTCGTTAATGATTTTTGCGCCGCTGCTTTTTGCATATTTAACAAGCGCGTCAACAATATCAAGCGCCTTATCCGAAACGGGAAAAACTCTGTTTCCTCTTTCAATTTTTGTTTCAACTCCGAGTTCTTCAAAAAGCGCAATCGTATCATACGGCATAAATGCCGAAAACGCGGAATAAAGAAATCTCGGATTTTTCGGAACATTTCCAATCAAATCATTTATATCAAAGCAGGCGTTTGTTACATTGCATCTGCCCTTGCCCGTTATCATAACTTTTCTGGCAGGGCGCGGATTTTTTTCAATAACAGTTACATCAAGACCTCTTTTTGCGCTTCTTGCAGCCGCCATCAGCCCCGACGCTCCGCCGCCGATAATTAAAACTTTTTTCTTATCCATAACTATTTATTATATATTAAGAATTCTCTTCTGTCAATTGCTCGCTGAGCGTTTCCCATTCGCTGTAAAGCCTCTCTTTTTCGGCGGTTAGTTCATCAAGGCGCTTTGTCAGTTCCATCAATTCTTCATAGGGCGCGCTTTGCATTTTCTCTTCAATATGCGCCGTTTCGTTTTCCGCTTCTTCAATTTCTTCTTCGCATCTTGCAAGCCTTGTTTTTGCCTTTCTTAAAGCGGACTGCCTTTCCTTTTTCATCAGATATTCATTCGGCTTTTTCTCTTTATGGGTTTTCTCAGCGGTAACGGGAGCGCTGAGATTATTCTTTCTTTCAAGATATTCATCATAGTTTCCGATATACTCCGTTATTCCGTTTTCGCCGAGTTCAAGAATTCTTGTTGCAAGTTTGTTGATGAAATATCTGTCGTGAGAAACAATAAGCATTGTACCGCTGTAATCAAGAAGTGTGTTTTCAAGTTCTTCCCTTGAAAAAGCGTCGAGATGATTAGTCGGCTCGTCAAGAAGAAGGAAGTTGAATCTGCCGAGCATCAGTTTCAAAAGCGCAACTCTTGCTCTTTCGCCTCCCGAACATTCGGTAAGGTTTTTGAAAACATCTTCACCCTTGAATAAAAACGCCGCAAGCGCGCTTCTGACAGCGGTTTCCGTCATAGCGGGAAAAAACGACCATATTTCTTCAATAACCGTTTTTGATAAATCAAGTTTCGCCTGAACCTGGTCGAAATACCCTGTGAAAACATTTGCGCCGAATTTGAAATAGCCGCCATCGGCGCTGTAATCCTTCATAAGTATCTTAAAGAGAGTTGTTTTTCCGCAGCCGTTTTCGCCAACGAGGAAAACCCTTTCATTTCTTCTTATGCTGAAACTTGCGTTTTCAAATATCTTTTTGCCCGAAAAACTCTTTGAAAGTTCAGAGGCATTTAAAACATCTTCTCCGCTGATGAATTTCGGAGTGAAATCAAAGCGGATTCTTTCAACCTTTGAATCGGGAACAACAAGCGCAGCCTTGAGTTTTTCAAGCCTTTTTTCTTCGCTTTCGGCCTTTTTAATGCTCTTTTCCCTGTTCCATTGCCGCTGCTGAGCGATTATTCCTTCAATGCGCTCAATTTCTTTCATATCGTTTTCGTATTTTTCTTCAATCGCCTTTTGCTCGGCTTCTTTTTTTCTGAGAAAAACCGAATAATTTCCGATATAGGAGCGGCATTTCCCGTTTTCAATTTCAACGGTTTTATTGGTTAGTTTATCAAGAAAATATCTGTCGTGCGAGATAATGAGGCAGGCGCCCGAAAAATCCTTCAAAAAGCCCTCAAGCCATTCAAGCGCCTTTAAATCAAGATGATTTGTCGGCTCGTCGAGCAAAAGGAAATCAGCCTTTGAAAGAAGGAGTTTTGCAAGAATGAGTTTTGATTTCTGACCGCCCGAGAGTTTTGAAGTCGGCATATCAAAATCGCTTTCGGCAAATCCGAGTCCGATTAAGGCGGAGCGCGTTAAACTCTTATATGTAAGTCCTCCCTCGCGGGTGAAAAGATTTGTTAAATAATCCTGCCTTTCAATGTTTTCCTCCTGATTTCCGATTCCTTTTTCAAGAGCGTGCCTTATTTCTTCAAGTTCTTTTTCTATTTTAATTAAATCACCGAAAACGGAAATCAGTTCATCATAAACCGATTTGTTTTCTGAGCAGGTGTGCTGCTCCATATAGCCGATTTTTGCGTTTTTTGAAATGAAGCAGTTGCCATCAGTTGGCTCATATTCGCCCGTTATCAGTTTGAAAAGCGAAGTTTTTCCCGCGCCGTTGCAGCCGATAAGCCCGACTTTTTCCTTTTCTTTAACATCAAAAGAAACGCTTTCAAAAAGCGTTTTTTCTCCGAAAGAGAGCGTTAAATTCTGGACATCAAGAACTGCCATAATTTCTCCAAAAATCTTTCATTGTTTTAATCTTTTCTATTTTACACTAAATCGGCTTGAATTGGAAGATAAAATTTGATATTATTATAATAATCTGATTAATGAGAGGAATAATTATGGAAATACTGAAACTGAACCCTGTTTTCAAGGATTATATCTGGGGAGGAAACAGACTGAAAAACGATTTCGGTTTTGAAACCGGCTTTGATAAAACCGCTGAGGGCTGGATGCTTGCCTGCCATAAAGACGGAATGAACACAGTTTGCGGCGGAGAATTCGGCGGCAAAACTCTTCAGGAAGTTTTTGACAGCGAAGGTCTTGAAAAGGTTGCGGGCAAAAACTGCCTTAAATTCCCCTATTTCCCTGTTTTGATAAAAATTATCGACGCTTTTGATAATCTTTCCGTTCAGGTTCATCCCGACGACGAATATGCAAGGCGCGTTGAAAACGAATTCGGAAAAACCGAAATCTGGTATGTTCTCGACGCACTTGACGGCGCTGAACTCATATACGGATTTAAAGAAAATATAACCTCGGATGAATTCAAAGAAGCAATTGAAAACAACACTCTTCTTGATAAACTCAACAGAGTTAAAGTTAACAAGGGCGATTTGTTCTTCATTGAAGCAGGAACCGTTCACGCAATAGGAAAAGGCGCTCTTATAGCCGAAATTCAGCAGAATTCAAACTGCACATACAGAGTTTATGACTACGGAAGAGTCGGAAAAGACGGCAAGCCGAGAGAACTTCATATTCAGAAGGCTATCGACGTTTCAAAAACAGAGCCGCCGAAATACGATATAAAACCCCAGGGCGAAGAAATCAAAACCGCC
>JAFYFO010000309.1 GCA_017543725.1 Eubacterium sp. | reverse complement strand
GATAAGAAGAAGAGAGAAGCAGTTGACCTCAGAAACAACGCTGACCAGATGGTTTATCAAACCGAAAAAATGCTTTCCGAAGACGGCGATAAATTCTCCGCAGACGATAAAGCGGCTCTTGAAACAAAGGTTGCGGCTCTTAAAGAGGCTCTCAAGGGAGAAGACACAGACGCAATCAAATCAACTCAGGAGGATTTAACAAACAAGTTCTATGAGGATTCTCAGAAACTCTATGAAGCGGCTCAGGCGGCTCAGGGCGGACCTCAGGCAGACCCGACTCAGGGAGCACAGCAGCCCGACGACGGCTACACCGATTACACTGAGGTTGACGAGAACTGATTAAGTGCATAGTGCATAAGGCATAGTTAAAAGAACACCGGGGACATTTGTCCCCTGTGTTCTCGCAATATATACATATAACAAATTAAACGGAGGGTTGTTATGCCCGAAAACAAACGCGATTATTATGAAGTGCTTGGCGTAAGCAAGGGTGCTTCGGATGATGAAATAAAAAAAGCATACAGAAAAACCGCTAAGAAATACCATCCCGATTTAAACCCGGGGGATAAGGAAGCCGAGGAAAAGTTCAAGGAATGTAACGAGGCTTATGAAATTCTTTCCGACCCGCAGAAAAAGGCTCGGTACGACCAGTTCGGTTTTGCGGGCGTTGACCCCAACTACGGCGCAGGCCAGGGCGCGGGAGGCTATGGCGGCGGCTTCGGAGGCTTCGAAGGCGATATAGACCTCGGCGATATTTTCTCCTCCTTCTTCGGAGGAGGCGGCGGCTTCGGAGGTTTCGGCGGTGCAAGAAATCCCAATGCTCCCCAGAGAGGAAGGGATATTCAGTCCGCTGTAACAATAACTTTTGAAGAAGCGGCAAAGGGCTGCAAGAAGAGCGTTGATGTTTCAAGAATTGAGGACTGTTCGCAGTGCCACGGAAGCGGCGCGGCGGAGGGCTCTTCTCCGAAAACCTGTCCCGAATGTCAGGGCAGGGGCGTTGTTAATGTTCAGCAAAGAACCGCTTTCGGTGTTATGAGCACTCAGAGAACCTGTTCGCGCTGCGGAGGCAAGGGAAAAATTATTGAAAATCCCTGCCCGAAATGCAGCGGAAAAGGTAAGGTCCGCAAAAAGACAAAGGTTGATATCAATATTCCTGCCGGAATTGATAACCGCCAGGTTGTTAATGTTCGCGGCTATGGCGACAGCGGAATAAACGGCGGTCCCGCAGGCGACCTCAGAGTTGTTGTTAATGTTAAGCCCCATAAGGATTTTGAGCGCGAGGGCTTTGATATTCTCTATGATAAGCATATCAGCATTGTTGAAGCGTCGCTCGGTGCGGAAGTCCGCGTTCCGACCCTTGATAACGATATCAAGTATTCAATCCCTGCAGGAACTCAGCCGGGAGATGTTTTCAAACTCAAGGGTAAGGGAATACAGAGGCTAAACAGCGTTGGCAAAGGCGATATGTTTGTCAGGGTTATAGTTGATATACCAAAGGAACTTTCAAAGGAGCAAAAGGAACTTCTGATGAAATTCGATGAAACCTATACTCCGCCGAAAGACCACCCGAAAAAAGGCTTTTTCGATAAATTCAAATAAAAATAATCCCCGCGGAAATCTCATTCCGCGGGGATTTTTCGTGACGAAAAGGCTTTTATTCTTCTGTTTCTTCAACTTTCATCAGCATTGCGCGCTGGAAGAAATCGAGTTCTTTTTCAATCGCGTCTTTTCCTGCGTCGTCAAACGGGAATAAAACCGAGAAAACATGGGGGAGAGGGTCTCCGAATTCGTTGCCGTAATCGGAAATTTCGCATTTTGCTCCTTTTGAGGAAATGAGATTATATGCCTCAACAGTCTGGTCGTGAGCAAGTGTGTCGCCGCTGCTTGTTATCAGATAAGTCGGCGGCATCTGCTCTGCGAAATCAATTATTTCATTCAAATCCATATAGTTATATGTTTTCTTTTCTTTATAATCCTTTCCCCAGAGAACTTTTGTGTAAACGCTGAACGCGCCGCCGTTTTTCATATATGAAACGGGTGAGGTTAAAACAAGAGCGGTTATATCAAGATTTCCGTTTTCAACTTCAAAAATATCCCTCATTTCCTCATTCTGAAGAAGAACGGCGGAATAAACTGCGAGTTGACCTCCTGCGCTGTCGCCTGTGAGCATAATATTTTCTTTATCGGCAGGATAATCCTTCATATTATCGCTAATCCATCTGAGCGCGGTTGCAACATCCTGAAGTTGCTCGTTAACGGTAACATCGGGAACAAGGCGATAACTGATGTTGAAAACAATATATCCCTTTTCGGCAAGAGCAAGGCAGTAGTATTCGTTCAAATCCTTATCGCCGTACATCCAGCCGCCGCCGTGAATGTCGATAATAACGGGCAGTTTTGCGCTTTTCTTTGTTTTCTGAGGATAATAAATATCGAGTTGATGATAAATATTTCCGTCGTCAATATATGGAATGTCCGTTATCTTGTTCAGCGTTTCGGGCGGGGTCTGAACGGCGTGTTTAGCCGCGTCGCCGTCTGCGCAGAAGCGCCAGACCATCTGCATAATGCGTATAACGGGATTATGTTTTATCCCTTTTCCGCTTTCAGCCTGATATTCAACGCTGTCCGAATAAACCATTCCGCCGATTGGGCGCATATCATCTGAAGTATCCAAAACAGGCTTTGTTACAATATTGATAAAAATAACCGCCGCAAGAGCAATGGCAAGAATAATGCAAACAATGATGATGAGCGCTTTAACTCCTGCGTTCATCTTCTTTTTTTCTCTTTCCTTAACTTTCGGCATAATAAACCTCCAAATTTTAATTATCACAACTAAATTATATCAGAAAGTTAACTCTTAATCAATAAGAAAAGATTATTGCAGAAAAAGCGGCTATTTGATATAATCATCTGAAAGGGGGCGATGAAT
>JAFYFO010000031.1 GCA_017543725.1 Eubacterium sp. | reverse complement strand
GCGCTGCCGCCTTCAAGGGCTGCAATTCTTTTTTCAAAAACTTCCTGGGTTGAGTTTGTTAATCTGCCGTAGATATTTCCGGCGTCTGCAAGACCGAAACGGTCGGCAGCATGCTGTGAATTATGAAAAACATAAGATGTTGTCTGATAAATCGGAACCGCTCTTGAATCGGTTGTGGGGTCCGCCTGTTCCTGACCGATATGAAGTTGATTTGTTTCAAATTTATAATTGCTCATTTCCTTATCTCCTTAAAAATGTTAATGTGTTATGTTGGGTTTAAAACTGAACTGCAACATCGCCGCATTCGCATTTCAAAGAGAGCCGCATAATTTCTCCTGAAGTTCATGGCTGTTATCTCCTTTTGTTTGTTGAGCACATTATAGCGAAGATAACCTACTATGTCAATAGGTTTTGTAAGATTTAGTATATTTGCCTATATTACCCAGTGATTTAGTATGTTTTGATTGTGAAAACCTACCAACTCACTCGGCTTTCTCTTGAAATTATGCGTTATGAGTGGTATTATTATAGTATAGAAACAAAAAAATGTCAAAAGGGCGTGATAAAATGAAGATATCAACGAAGGGCAGATATGCTTTAAGAATGATGATTGACCTTGCCGAACATCAGGAAGAAGGTTTTATTTCTCTTAAAGATATTTCAACAAGGCAGGATATTTCAAAAAAATATCTTGAGCAGATAATTGCGATAGTCAACAAACCCGGAGTTTTAAGGGCGAACAGGGGGTCGCAGGGTGGCTACCGCCTTGCAAAGCCTGCAAAGGAATACACTGTCGGCGAAATACTCCGCCTGACCGAAGGCTCCCTCTCCCCCGTTGAATGTGTTGATTCAAATCCCGTTGACTGCCCGAGAAGCGCCGAATGTCCAACCCTTCCTATGTGGCAGCATTTATCGAAGATTATCAATGAATATCTCGACAGTGTTACTCTTCAGGATTTGGTTGATAATCACCAATCACAGTTCACTGATAATTATGTTATATAATGAAAAAGCAGGGGCGAGTCCCCTGCTTTAGTTTTACATACAGTAAGTTAATATCGGAATGAAATGAAGAACTGAGCCGAGCAGAATGAAAAGATGAAAAATGCTGTGCATATATCTTTTCTTTTTCTGCAGGATAAAGAAGATTATTCCAACGGTGTATGAAACTCCGCCGAAGAATATCCACAAAACAAATTCAAGTCCGTAAACCTTATACATTGGATACAAAAGAAGAAGCGAAGCCCAGCCTATTCCGAAATAGCCGATGTTTGCGATAACGGCATATTTTTTGAAATCAATTGCGGTAAAGGTTACGCAAACCGCAGTTGAAACAACGAGAATGGCAAGCGTTATCCAAAACAAAACAATATAGTTTTCTCTGATGCCCGTCAGCAGAACGGGAACATAGGTTCCGAAAATCAGCGCAAAAATCGTGCAGTGGTCAAGAACCTGCATAACCTTCTTCGGCTTTTCGGGAATCAATCCGTGATAAACGCTTGAAATGGTATAAAGATAAATCATCATAAGCCCATAGAATATTCCGCCGCCAAGCCCCCACCAGTTTTTATGGTAAATCGAAAACCCTGCGCAAAGTCCCAAGGCAATAACTCCGAAACCTCCGCCGACTATATGGCTTACCATATTGAAAATTTCTTCTCCCCTGGTGTAATCGGGAAGTTTTCTGTCTGCAAGTTTTGTTCGTTTCATAATAAAGCCTCCTTTGATTTGCTGCGATTATATGACCGAGGCATTCAAACATAAAGCCCCTATCAGTAGAATTAACTCTATTATCAGTAGATTTTATATTGACAATCCGTTCTACTGATAGTAGAATATAGATAAATATAGCAAAGGAGAGCGCTATGTCTGATAAAACAAGAAGCGAAATTATCGCAGAAAACCTTGTGATGTTCAGAAAACTGAACGGTTTAACCCAGTCGGAACTCGCAAATGCCATAGGCTATTCAAATAAATCCGTTTCAAAATGGGAAAGGGGCGAAGGAACGCCCGATATTTTTGTTTTGATTATGCTGTCCGATATCTATTCGGTAACGGTTTCCGAACTCATAGGTCAAACGGACAGGAGCAAAGAAACAGCCGAAAAAATCAAAGCCTCGGAAAAAGACAGGAAGGCTGTTGAAAAGGCAAAGAAGAAAGCGCTTGAAAAAGCGAAGAAACACAAAAAGAAAAAGGGGGATAATTAAATGAAACTTGCAGTTATCGGAGGCGGCGGAGTTCGCTCGATGTTTCTTGCCAAAAGCATCTCGCAAAAGGCTGAAAAACTTGGCATTGACAAACTTGTTTTTATGGATAACGATGAAGAAAAACTCAATATATACGGCAAAATGGCAAAGCATATTGCAAGCCTTCTCTGCCCCGAACTTGATTTTGAAATAACAACAAATGCCGCTGAGGCGATAAAAAACGCAGATTATGTTATAACAACAATCCGCGAGGGCGGCGATTATATGAGAGTTCGCGATGAAAGAATCGCGCTTTCAAACGGCGTTCTCGGTCAGGAAACAACGGGCGCGGCAGGCTTTTCTTTTGCAATGAGAAGCGTTAAGGCTTTGGTTGAATACTGCGAAATGGTTAAAAAATATGCAAAGCCCTCCTGCAAGGTTTTCAATTTCACCAATCCCGCAGGAGTTGTTTCCCAGACTCTTCGCGATTTGGGATATGATTTCACCTACGGCA
Source organism: Eubacterium sp. (assembly GCA_017543725.1). Classification (GTDB taxonomy): domain Bacteria; phylum Bacillota; class Clostridia; order Oscillospirales; family Acutalibacteraceae; genus Eubacterium_R. Next base: position 4,151 of record JAFYFO010000031.1, on the reverse strand, counting down.
TATGCGACGCTCCTTCGGGTATGCTTCGCTCCTTTGCCCTGCTTTATACCGACGATGAAACTGCGGCAAAAGGCGAAATCTACGGTTTAAATCACCTCAGTTATTTTTCCTCGATAACCATAAACGGAAAAGAAATGCTTGATGAACTCATTGAAAACGACAGGGCTTATGAAGAAACGGACCTTCGCTATTTTGAAAAGAAACTCCTCAGGGAGCGCCATTCAATTCTCAATGAATATCTTTATTATTTCTACTATCGGGAAAAAGCCCTTCAAAACATTTTAAACGCTGAAAAAACAAGGGGCGAACTCATATACGAATATAATAAAAATATGACAGAAGAACTATCAAAACTCGATGTTGAAAAAGATTTTGATAGGGCGTTTGAAATATTTGAGCATTGGTACGGCGAGCGCGAAGCGAATTATATGGCTGCCGAAACAGGAATAAAAAGAAAGAATCCCTGGCGCTTCAATATTTTTGAAAAAGACAGCGGCGGCTATGCGGGCGTTGCCCTTAAATTCATTGAAATTGCCGGGAGCAAAAAAACAGACAGTATGATTTTATGCACCGCAAACAACGGCGCAATCGAAGGTCTTAGGGATGATGATATCGTTGAAATAACCTGCGATATAACTCCAAACGGCGTTGTTCCCCACAAAATGAAAAATGTTGACGAGCAGAATCTTGAATTGATAAGAAGAGTTAAAATCTATGAGCGCCTTGCATCAAAGGCAATCAGGGAAAAATCAATTCGAAGCGCTGTTGAAGCGCTGACGCTTCATCCCCTTGTTAACTCATATTCAATAGCGTCAGAACTTATCAGCGAATATCTTGAACTAAATAAAGAATACACAAAGGATTGGAAATAATTATGGCTTTTATTGCAGGCGCAGGCGCAACAAATGTTGATTTGCTTTATCAGGGAATGCCGAGAATTCCGGATATCGGCGAAGAAATCTATTGCAAAAATTTCAGTCTTCAACTCGGCGGAGGACTTCCCGCAACGCTGATTAACCTCGGCAGGCTCGGAATAAAAACAAAAATCGCAACCGAACTCGGGGAGGATATTTTTTCAAATTTTGCAAAAGAGCAGTTTGAAAAAAACGGCGTTCAGCCCCTCAATCTCTATTCGGGAAATGATATTCCTCTCAACATAACCTCAGCGGTTATTCTTGAAAACGACAGAAGTTTTATTTCCTACGGCAAGGGCAGTATCGAGCCCGATGACAATGCCAAAGAGGCTTTTTATAATCTTGCAAAAGGCTCAAAAATAACTATGATACAGCCCGGCGGCTTTATTGAAGTTTATAAAAAACTCAAAGAGGAAGGAACGCTTCTTGTTCTTGATATGGGCTGGGACGATGAGATGAGTTTTGAAAAATACGAAAAACTGCTCAGCCTTGCCGATTACTACACTCCGAATCAGAAAGAGGCAATGAAAATAACAAAAACCGCCTCACCGACTGAAGCGGCAAAAGTTCTTAAAAACTATTTTGAAAATGTTGTTGTTAAGGTTGATAAAGACGGCTGCCTCGGCTTTGACGGAAATGAAATGATATTTGTTGAAAGCATTGATGAATTCAGAAATGTTGATTCAACAGGTGCGGGCGACGCATTTCTATCGGGCTTTATGTATGGGCTTTTCTATGATTATCCCCTTTCCGACTGCCTTCTTTTCGGCAACATAACGGGCGGAAAATCCGTAACCTCCGTCGGCGCTCTTTCGGCATATGTAAGCGAAAAAGAACTTCTGGAATATAAAGAAAAATATAAGAATAATATAGTATTGAAATAAATAAATCCTCGGTGTTCAATCACCGAGGATTTATTTATTTCGGATTTTCGCAGTGGGGCTTTATGAAGTTTTCAACAAACTTAAAGTCCACTTTTTATATCAGTGCGCTGTCCGTTACATTGTTTGAATAAACAGTATACTGCTGAGTTCCGTCGGTATAAATCAGATAGCCTTTGTAGATAACATTTATCGTCGTGTTTGTTCCGATAAACTTCTTGGTGTTAACCGAGATAACAAACTGATTACCTGCGGTATGGCTGCTTGACTTCATTCTTACAATGCCGTTTGTTCCCGCATTTGCAAGGCTTAAGTCTGCTTCGGGCACTGTTTTGTTTGTTGTTGCTTTGAAGAGCATTCCCGTTTCAACAAGTTCGCAGTTTTCGGGAAGGGTGAAGTTTCCTATCATTGAAATCTTCTGTCCGCCCGTTTCGTTGAGAATCTTATCGTTTGCATAAACCGCCGCTTTTTCCTGTGCGGAAACGCCTTCAATAAGTCCGTCATTTACTGCTTCTTCAAATTCTTCCTGAGTATATGGAATAACATAAACATTTTCGCATACTCTGAAGGAATATGTATCGCCGTACATAACAACCTTTTCTACATTCTGAATAAGGTCTTCGGCATAGTCAACGCCCCTGTATTCATCCCAGTCATCCATATCATCTTCTTTAACAACTGTCCATGCATAGATTTCACTTGATGTATATCTGATGGGATTCTTGGCTGTTCCGGGAAGATTGCTTGTTTCTTCGTTTACTTTATACTGTCCGTTGTTTTTCTTTCCGGTCTGATAAAGTCCGCTGTTTTCTCCTCCGTATGTTCCGTCGCCGAGTCTGAATTCAACCAAATCATTGAACTCAAGGTCTTCGGGAAGGTACTGCGTTGTTGTTATTGAGCCGTTAACATTTCCGAGCGTTACAGTGAAGTATTCCTTCGTTGTGTCGAATTCATAGTTTGCAAAAACAACTGTGTCTTCACTCGGTGTTATTGCCGTTACATAATCTTCGCTTCCTGCTTCAAGGCTGTAGCCTGCAAAGGTGTAGTATGCAAGAGTAGGCGCTTCTTCAAGAGCATACTCATTGTTCTTTTGAGCATAGTCAACCGCGAAGGTTTTGCCTGTCTGAGCGTTTACATATGTAACCTTAACCGTTTCGGTTTCAGTTGATGCGTTCTTAAGCGTGAGCGTTGTGTCGCCTCTTACGGTTATATGAATCCATTTATCCGTTGTGTAGTATTTCGACGGCGTTTTGCTTACTGTGTTTGATGAATAACTGTAGAACCAGTCGGATTCTTCGTTTTCGGGTGCGTAAACAATAACTTTTGTTCCGTAGTCCGCTGAAAGAGGTCCTGTTTCGGTCAGAACATTTCCTTCTTCGTCCTTGAATACTGCGCTGATTGGTGTTCCGTTTTCATCAACAACCTGAACATCATATTTTTTGATATTCAGTCCGCTGAGAAGTTCGGTTATTGCAGCGTTTATTTCTTCTTCGGTCGGATAAATAACTCCGTTAACTGCATAATCGTCAAACAGCGTTACCGAGCGTGAATTTCCTGCGCTGTCTATCAGCGCCTTGATTTCATCAATATTTGAATATGCGTCAGGGTTCTTTATCTGCGATTTTGCATAAGCCTTTGCGCTTTCAAGCGCGCTTTCGTCAACTCCCTGCGCCTTTTCAACAAGAATTTCACTGTACGCGCTCTTTATGCTTCTTGCTTCTGCTGCTATTGCGTTTACTGTATTCTGCTCTGAATATGTAACAAGTTTTTCTTCCTCGCTCATATTAAGATACGGGAATCTGCTTGCATTTTTCAGCGCAAGGCTGAGCGCTTCAAGCGACTGCACGGTGTATAAATCACTTTGAAGAGTGTGGCTTTCCTGACCCTGCGGGTCAACAACGATATCCTTTGCCGCATTGATTACGGGTGAGAAATCCGCTCTCTTTCCGTATTTGAGCAAATCTTCATATGCAAAGGTTAATCTCTCTGCAATTTCATCAATTGCGTCCTGTTCGTCTTCATCATAATTTCTTACATTGTAATCCGAATACTTTCCGCCCTGCTCTATTGCTCCTGCCGCTTCAAGATACGCATCCTTAAAGGTGTTCCACCTTGTTTCGCTCCATCTGCCGTCGCGGTTATCCGCTTTATATGTGTTTCCGACATTTTCATCCGCTTCAACCGCCTGATGGATGCTTGCATTATTTGCAGCAGGTGATGAAATCAGGGCAACATATGCGTTCCAGAGATTTGTGTATCTCGTCTGGCAAGCGCTTTCTATTGCCGAGGCGGTCATATTGCCGTAGTCCATATCCGCTCTTGCCGCCGAAAGCGCCGTAACAAAATTATTCCACGG
>JAFYFO010000308.1 GCA_017543725.1 Eubacterium sp. | reverse complement strand
TATGCCTGCCCGGAACACGGAGTTTCTATTGAAGAAATGAGTCCAAGAATGTTCTCTTTCAACAATCCTTTCGGCGCTTGCTCAAAATGCGACGGCCTCGGCGTTTTCAAGGAAATTGATGAAGATTTGATTATTCCCGATAAAAGATTATCCATAAATCAGGGCGCAATCAAGGCAAGCGGCTGGAATGTTGCCGAGGGCGGCTCGATTGCCAAAATGTATCTTGAAGCGCTTTCAAATGAATACGGCTTCTCGCTTGATATGCCGATTGAAATGCTCTCTCCCGAAGCGCTTGATGTTGTTCTTTTCGGAACAAGGGGAAAGAAAATTAAAATGAACAGGGTAACCTCATACGGCTCGGGAACATATATGAATGATTTTGAAGGCGTTATCAACAATCTGAAAAGAAGATATGCCGAAACATCTTCCGACTGGGCAAGGGCTGATATTGAAAGCGTTATGCGCGAGTGTTCCTGCAAAGAATGTAAGGGCGCAAGGCTGAAATCTCAGTCGCTTTCCGTAACCGTTGGCGGATATAATATTTATGATTTCTGCAAAATGCCGATTAATGAAGAAATTGAGTTTATGGAAAATCTTAAACTCAGTGAAAAGGAAATGCTTATCGGAAACCTGATAATCCGTGAAATCAAGGAAAGGCTCAGTTTCCTCAATTCCGTCGGGCTTGATTATCTTTCGCTTGCGAGGGATTCGGGAACTCTTTCGGGAGGTGAGGCTCAGAGAATACGCCTTGCAACCCAGATTGGCTCTTCGCTTATGGGAGTTTTATATATTCTCGATGAGCCTTCAATCGGTCTGCATCAGAGGGATAATGAAAAGCTCCTTTCAACACTCAGGCATCTGCGCGACCTCGGAAACACGCTGATTGTTGTTGAACACGATGAAGAAACAATGCTCGCCGCCGATTATCTTGTTGATATCGGTCCGGGTGCGGGAATTCACGGCGGAGAACTTATTGCCGCGGGAACTCCCGAAGAAGTTATGCAGTGTGAGGAATCAATAACGGGGCAGTATTTAAGCGGAAAAAGGAGGATTCCCGTTCCTGAAAAGAGAAGAAAGGGCAACGCCAAAAGAATAAAGGTTATCGGCGCTCAGGAGAATAATCTCAAAAATATTGATGTTGAATTTCCGCTTGGCAAGTTCATTGCGGTAACGGGTGTTTCAGGCTCGGGAAAATCTTCTCTTGTTAACGAAATCCTTTATAAACACCTTGCAAACAAACTCAACAGAGCGAAGAAACACACCGGTAAATTTGACTCTATGAAGGGCATAGACGCGCTTGATAAAGTTATTAATATCGACCAATCTCCGATAGGAAGAACTCCGCGTTCAAACCCTGCAACATATACCGGAGTTTTCAACGATATCAGGGATTTATACACTCAGACCTCTGAGGCTAAGAAGAAGGGCTATAAGGCAAACCGCTTTTCATTCAATGTTAAGGGCGGACGCTGCGAAGCCTGCCAGGGCGACGGTATTGTTAAGAT
>JAFYFO010000307.1 GCA_017543725.1 Eubacterium sp. | reverse complement strand
GGCTCATTTAGCTCAACCCTTTCGTTTGAAGTAGTTGTGGTAAACTCCATTATACGATAGGTTGCTTTATGAGTCCACTTTTTATTTTAGGTGTTGCACTTGTATTGTAAATCTTTGATGACGAATTACGAATTTAGGTTACTCGCTGCGCTCGGACAATTGTATTAGTGCATAAGGTATAAGGCATAGTTTAATTAATTGAATTGAAAACTGAAAATGAAAAATTTCGGGAGATTCCCCTAACAGTGGAATAACCCTCAAATCGTAATCATTTGTGATTTTTCGGACGACCAATGGTCGCCCCTACCGAATCCGTTTCCTTTGCTACAATCGTAGGGGCGATTATTAATCGCCCGCAAATCGGCGCATCAAATCCGCGCCCCAAAATTCGTAATTCGTCATTCGTAATTCGTAATTTAAAATCGGTTACTCGCTACGCTCAAACAATTTAAAGGTTTTCGTCTTCCTCTTGAAGGGGAAGGCTTTTTTAGTTGCTATCGTTTTATAATTTTTCATTCCGGTTTATTCAAAAATTTTAACGCAAACAACCAACCTTTCCTTCTTAGTTTTCCTGAGTTCTCCGCAGAAGATGAAGCGTCCTTTGTGCCGAACCGAAACAACATCGTTTTCTTTAAGAAACGCGGAGGACTTCGAGATGCTTTTTGAATTTATGAAAACAAGGTTTTGCAAAAAAAGAGAGTTAACCTCGTTTCTTGAAAGTTTATAAACGGCGGAAATAAGAGCGTCCGCTCTTAGGGAGGAAACAATTATTTCCTTTTTTTCGGGCTCTTTTATTTTAATCTCATCAAGTGCGCCTGTTCTTTCACATTTAACACTTGTGTGCTTAACTCTTGAAAGAGAATCGGCAATATAATCGGCAATACTTTCAAGGCAGAAAAGAAAGGCGGAATTATCGTCAATTATTATATCGCCGAGAGTGCTTCTGTTTATGCCGAGATTCATTATCGAGCCTAAAAAATCCCTGTGCGAAAGTTTATCGGCAAATTTTTGCTGCAAAGGCTGAATTTTTATGCAGCAAATCGGAAAATCCTCGCTTTTGATATCATCGCCGAAACCGAAAACAACCCTCTCTGCGTTTTCATAACCTCCGAAAGAAGAGCAGGGGAGATTGAGGCTCTGAGCAATGCTCTGCTCCTCCATATTCAAAAAGTCCGAAAAAGTGTTGTATCCTCTTTCATATGCCCTGCTGTAAAGTTCCGATATTCTTTTTTTCAGTAATTCTTTATCGTTCATATTGCTTATACTTCTTTAAAATTTTTAACTGAATATAATCGGGTGCGGGAGATATCCGCCCTGCCGGGTTCGTTGCCTTTTCAACTACCGTAGGGGCGATTATTAATCGCCCGCAAATCGGCGCATCAAATCCGCGCCCCAAAATTCGTAATTCATCGCTCTTAATTCTTCATTTTTTCGGGAGGGCGCGGAGACCCTCCCCTACAGTTTTTATTGTCCGAGCAAAGCGAGTAACCAAAATTCTTCACTCTTCACGCTTCACTCTTCATTTTTTCGGGCGGATGATATCCGCCCCTACTTTTCAATATTTAAAACAGTAAGTTTGTTGCCGTTAACTCTGAACTTTATCTCGAAATCGGCAAATTTAAATCCGTAAATCCTGTTTTCATCATTGTGATAAGCAGGACGGGGGTCGTTTTTTAGAATCTGCAAAAGCGTTTGAGTTTGCTTTTTTGATAAATCCTTTGCAAGTTCTTCATCAAGTTCAACTTCAAGCGTGTTGAACTCTCTGTTTTCCGTGAATCCGCCGATTGCGTCGGGTATGCAGTCGCTGTACGGAACATAGGGCTTTATGTCATAAATCGGGGTTTCATTAATCAAATCCGCGCCCGAAACAATGAGCGAAGTTCCTTCAATCCTTTCAAGTTTAACGCAGGAAAGTCCGAGATTATTCGGTCTGAAAGGCGCTCTG
>JAFYFO010000030.1 GCA_017543725.1 Eubacterium sp. | reverse complement strand
CTCTTGCGTTGATTGAATCAGAGAAGGTGTAGTCCTCGCTGAAACCGCAATTATTGCCGCATTCGATATGAGCAACTCCGAAAACAAAGGAAGTTATTCTTATATCGTGGTTTTCCTTCCAGATACCGTAGGTTTGAATATCCTCGTTGATATCGGTCAGGTTTTTATCCCAGTTAAGGAATTTCATACACTGCGGAGTTTCTCCGAGAACGAATTTTGCAGAACCGCCGCCGTTTACTATTTCTTCGCCGAGTTTGTTTTCAAAATCGCTGTGTTCATAATAGCGAACAACATAGAAATCTCTGTCAACATTGATATGAACATGCATATTCGCGGCGCCTTCAAGATTAACATCATAATAGTAATCAACTCCGCCGAGAATCGCCTCGGGCTCATATGTAACAAAACTTGAGCCGTCGTAGCCCTTGACATAAACAACCGTTCCCTCAACTTCTTCAGTTCTGTCAAGCGAAGTTGAAACAATTCTTGAAGAATTGGGAATAGCAACATCGGCATAAATTGAGCCGTCGTCTTCCGAATAGTTTGCGCTTGCGCTTATCGTCTGATTTCCGATTAAATCTTCAATTATGTTTGAAAGAAGCGGATTTGCGCTGAGGTCAAGGGTTTTTAAATGGTTGTTTGAGCAGTTGAGAACTGCAAGTTTCGGGTTTGAGGAAAGATTGAGAGTTGTGAGTTCGTTCTGGAAAATGCTGAGATTTTCAAGATTTGGGTTGCCCGAAAGATTAATGCTTTTGAGTTCGTTTGAATGGCAAACGAGTTTTGTTAAATTGGGAAGAAGCGAAACTTCAAGCCCTTTGAGGAAGTTTGCCGCGCAGTTGAGTTCTCTTAACTCTTCATTATTGAGAAGATTGAGTTCTTCAAGATAATTTCCCTGGCAGGTTAAGTTTTCAAGCGCAACAAGGGGATAAACATTGAGAGTTTCAAGCCCGATTCCTCCAACGCGGAGCGTTTTGAGCGAGGTGAAAAACTCTATACCGGAAATATCCGAAATCTCAACGGGCGCGTCGCCGTATTCCGCTTCAAGAAATCCCGAAACATCAATAAGCGTTGTTCCCTGAATTTCCGACTGTGAAAGATAGCCGTTTTTATCGGGGTCGAGATATTCTTTAACAATATCGCGCCAGATATCGTCTGAAAAATTCGCTTTGTTGATTGCAATATCGCCGTCAGCATAAGCAAACATTGACGCGCTTATGCTGAAAACGAGTGCAAAAACTGCGAGCAAGGAGGAAATAACTCTCTTGATTTTGCTGTTTTTAAACATATTCAATTCCTCCTTTAATTTCTTCTGATAGTCACGCCAACTGTTGCTCTGGCGGTTGTGCCGTCAGCGTTTGTCACCGTGCAGGTTATTGTTGTTGCAAGTGTTTTAAGTCTGGCGTTTCTTCCTGCTTCCGTTAAGGTTACATATCCGTTTGCGTCAACTGAAATATAACTTGAAAGTGTTGATGTCCAACTAACACTTGCAGGTGCGGAAGCATTTTCGGGCGTTGGAGCATATGCAAGTTGAATTCCTTCGAATCCGCTGAAATTATCGCCGTAGCCTGATTTGGTAAGAATTCCGTTTTCAATCGCTTCGCCGTCTGCGCTCAGAGTTATTTCGCTGATTGGAACTATTTCGGCTTCCGCGCTGTCAACAACATTAATTGTGTAGGAGAACACATCCGTTCTGTCGTAATCATCAACAGTAACAAGTTCAACCGTTATTGAAGCGCTGTCCGCTTCATTTGTCTTTGTGACTGTCAGGTTGTTGCCTGAAACAGAAGCCTTTGCGCCGTTTGCGTTTTTGGTGTTCCAGTCTGCGGATTTAATCATCGCGCCTTCGTTCATTTCATATGAAACGGTGATATTTGAATTCTCATCAACAACATATCTTCCGCCGTTTTGAATTTCTTCACCGTCAACCTTGATTGTCGGCTGAGGTTTGATGAATTCGTGACCCTCAAGATTTGAAATTGCCGCAAGCAGATTATCGCAAGCCGTGTCAATCTCATCCTGAGAAGCATAGACATTATTCATAACAGCCTCAGAAACTTCAATCTGCGTTTGAAGCGCGCTGCTGTACTCGGCAATGTAATCTTTTTGGTCAAGAGCCTTGGCAGTTGCAAGCGCTTCCTGAAGCGCCGTTGTGTCCCAGGTTGTGTATGCCGGAATTGTTGCAACATAGCCTCCGTCAATAGCCGTTACGGTTATCGTTGCCTCGCCCTGAGTGATAAAGGTTACATTTCCTTTATCGTCAACGGTTGCAATTTCTTCATTTGATGATGAATACAGACAATCGTTAACGCTGAGCAACTGAGCGGCAGCCGACTGGTCGGACTGATTGAGATTTGCTTTGAGTTCCTTTGTCTGAGCGGGAGCGCCGTAAATCTTATCGCTGTCGAAGGTTATTTCTGTTGCACCGTAGCGAACGAAAGTAACATAAACGCTGTCGCTGTATACATCGCCTTCTTCGGTTGTAACCGTGCAGGTTATCTGAGAATAAGTTCCTCTTGCGTCGAGATTTGTTACAAGTCCGAGGTCGTCAACCTGAACAAGGCTGTTTGATGATGTCCAGACGATTGATTCATAAAGCGGTTCGTCTTCAATCGGAAGAACATTTGCTTTGAGTTGAATCTTCTTGTTTGTGACTATGGAATTGCTTGATGTAAATCTTATAAAGCCTTCGTTCGGCTCTGAAACGCCGCTCTGTTCACCGTCGAGAACAACTTCTACTCCCGTTGCGGGAACATATCTTCTCAGCGCATTATACGCCGCGTCGAGCGTTTCAATATAGGAATTAACCTCAGCCTGAGTTGCGCTTTCAAGTTCAAGAACGCCTTCAGCCTCCTGAACTGCCGCGGCAAGTGTGTTAAGGCTTTCCTCGGTGTAAACCTTCTCATCACCAATGCTTTCGATTATTCCTTTATAGTTTGAAACTTTATCTGCAAGAGTGCTGAAATCGGTTTCAATAATAACATTTGCGCTTGAAACAAATCCTCCGTCAACCGAAACAGCAGTAACAACCGCCGTTCCCTTATCAACGGGAGTAACCGCGCCCGAAGCGTTAACCTTTACAACGCTTTCATCACTTGAACTCCATTCAAGCGCCTTAACATCGGGAGCGCCCGTGAATGTGTATTGAAGCGCCGTTGTTGTCTGAGTTGCAAAGAGAGTCAGCGTTTGCGGTTTAACCGTCATTCCCGTTGCAACATTATCAGCAAGAACGATATAAACTATTCTTGATGTTTCCCTGTTATAAAGGTCCGTTGCCGTTATCTTAATCTTTGCCCAGCCCGAAGAGTTGCTTTCGGGAGTCAGGCGGATTTCCTTTTCATCCGTCGGAGAAGAACTCTTGAGGTTGTTTGAAGATATAACGCTCCACGAAAGCGCTTTATAACTTGCGTTTGAAGGAGTAACAGAAGCGGTTATATCAATATAGTTTCTTGTGTTGTTTGACTGATAGCCGCTTCTTGAAAGGTTGATTGTTAAGTGGTCGTTATCGGAAACGCTTCCGTTTTCAACCCTTGTATCGCTTCCGACATACGGGTCGTTATATGTTTCAAAGGAAAGGTTGAAGTTTTCAACAACTATATACGGATGCTGATACATTGCCTCAGCGGAATCAACAACATTCTGAGCGATTGAATCAATCTGCGCCTGGGAAAGAGTTAAATCCGTCAGCGCGTTAACTGCAATCTGATATTTGTTTTTGAAATCCTGACCGTAGGAATATTCATAATTCTGATAGTCAACATCTTTATAATTTTCAACCGCAGCCTTGAGCGCGCTTCTGTCGCCCTCGGTTGAAACCGTACATTCAGCGGAAATACCGCCGTCATAGGATACCGCACGGATTATTGTTGAGCCTGCGTCAACGAAGGTAACAAGTCCGTTTTCATCAACCGTTGCAATGCTTTCATCATCGCTTTCCCAGTAGAAATCCTTGATTGAAGCAGAGCCGATATGAAGGTAGCCCGTTCCCGTTGGCTCAACAGTGCATGCAAGTTGATATGTTGAACCGACTGTTCCGTCAATATTTGTGTCTGAAAGTTTAAGCGCTGTTACCGGGAAGTATGCAAACGACACCCAAACGTAATCCGAACACTGATTTCCGAAATGGTCTGTTACGGTGCAGGTAATCTTTCCGTAGCAAGGCTTGTTTGAGGTTGGCGTTGCAACGCCCTCGCTTGTTATTGAAATATCGCTTGTATCGCTTTCCCATTTAACGCTTTTATAGGAAGCGTTGTTGGGATAAAGCCTTACCTTAAGAGGGCGCGAGCCGTTTGTGTAGCCGATTCCTTCACCGCTGATGCTCTCTGTTATCAGATTAAGGTCGTATTGATAGAAGTCCGATGTGGGCTCGCCCTCAATATAGATTTCAACGGCGCTCATATATGTGTATCTTTCAAGTTGGTTGAAAGCCGCTTCAAGTTCGGCATACATAGCGTCGACTTCTTTTTGAGAATAGCCGCCCTCTCTGACAATTCTTTTTGCCTTTTTCATTGCCTCGCTGTATACAGCCCAGGTTTCGGGATAATATGAAGGCTCTGAAAGATTGAGGTCGGTATACTGCTGAATGAGAGTGCTGAGCGGGTCGTAGTTCGTTATAACATTAACTTTGCAAACTGCGGTGTAGCCGCCGTCGGCAGTGGTGCACTTTATTTCGCAATCGCCGCCGTAAACAAAGGTTACAACGCCGTTTTCATTAACGGTTGCAACGCTTTCATCGCTTGATTCCCAGAACACGGTTTTAACCGATGCGGAAGAAATACCCGTCGGCGAAACGGTTGCCGTTAACTGGGCTGATTCGCCAACCTTGCAATTTCTCATTTCGGTGGTGTTGAGAGAAACGCCCGTTGCCTTGTTTCTTGCGAACGCAATGCAAACGCTGTCGCTGCGGACATTGCCCATATAATCGGTAACCTTGCAGGTTATGACCGAAGAGCAGGGGTCGTTTGAAGTCGGGGTGCAAACGCCGTTTTCATCAACGCTAACGCTGCTGCTTGAAGAACTCCATTCAACGCCGTCATACATTGCGCTGGTTGGTTTAATCGTGTAGTCAAAATCATAACTGTAGTTTTTATAATTGCTTGTTGAGCCAACCTGAACAGTTACATATTTGCTCTTGAGGGGCTTCTTGCTTGTTGCAAGAATTTCAACGCTTCCGACGCTGACAAATCCTCCGAGCCTGTAAAATGCGGTTAAAAGATTTTGCGCATATGTGTCGCAGGTTGTTTGCGAAGCCATATCCCTGTCGTAGTAAACGGAATAAGCAAGGTCGAGTTTTCTCATATATTGCTGATACTCTTTTTTGTTTTCTTCCGTTCTGAGAATAGCCGTTTTCTCGCAGAGGTCAATTATATTTTTGAGATATGTTTTGTTCGGTTTAACAACAATTGTTGCCGTGTCGAGAATTCCGTTATCGGCTGAAACGCAGTAAATAGTTGCCTCGCCGACATCCCTGCCTGTTATAACAGCGTCGTAGTTATCGTTATTCTTGTTTTCAACCGTGAAAACTGTTTCATCCGAAGAATACCAGTTTGCTTTTTTCGTTGAAAGGTTTGAGCCTGTCAGCGAGCCGTCAAAAGTGATTGTGTGGTAAACATCTTTTTGGGTGTTGTTGATAACCTCAATTCTGTCGCCGTAAACGGAGTTTGTTGCGGCGTGGTTATTTGAAACGCAAACGGTTATAACATTTGATTTAACTTTTCCGTCGTTTGAAACGGCATAAATATTGAAGGTGTCTGCAACTTCGTGACCCGCTTTCTGCTTTACCGTTGCAGTGTGGGTGTCATCAGAAAGGGTGTTTTCATAATATGAATTATCAACAACCCATCTTAAATTCTGATTTGTTGAATCGGACGGAGAAACGCTCGCCTTAACAACTGCGCCGTTGCCCATATAAGCGCCCGACCTTGTTATCGTTACATACTGATAATCAACGCCGTTAACATTAACTGTTTTGTTGCTTGCGATTTTACCGCCCGAATTTGAAACTCCGGTGACGGAAATATTTATGTTTTCAACGGGAATACCCGTTTTAACCTCTTTTGTTCCGATGCACGAGGAAATTTCATAAAATTTTCCGTTTGAAAGATAATATCCTGTGTATGCCCTCAGCGCAACGGTTGACTTTCCGCCGTCAAGCGCGATATAGTGACCTTTTGAATCAATCTGGGAAATGCCGTTCTGAGCGGGCTGTTCATCGGTTGCCCAGATATATATCGCATCGCCGTTTTCATCAACCTCGTCGCTGAGCAATCCCCACTCAAAATAGAGATTCTGGGATTCAGCGGCACGAAGCGGATAAACAGTGTGGGAATAATCCTCGGTTGCGCCGATTTCAACGGTTTCGGCGCCGTCTATATCAACATGGGATATGAAATTTCCCGTTTTTCCCGTTACGGTAACCGTTACCGTTCTTGAAACATTATTGGTTGTTGAAGTTGCGGTTATCTGAACTTCCTTTGATGATAACTGTCCGTAAGGTCCGCCTGCGTCAAGACCCGTTATAACGCCTGTTTTTTCGTCAACGGAAGCAATCGTCGGGTCTGATGAACTCCATACAACATCGCTCATATTACCCGTGCTGGGCTGAACATTGGTCAACTGAAGTTGAATCTGAGAGCCTTCTTTAACGGTTTTAACCCCTTCGATATCAAAACTTTCAATCGGCTCTGCGTCAACAACCGTGAAGGTTATTGAATCGTTATATTTCATCTGAAGAATGATATTTGCAACGATTTCAACCGCGGTTGCCGTTAACTGAACGGGGTCCGCAGTTCCCTGAGCAACTTTTGCAACACCGAAAGCAACATCAAGCATACCTGCAAGAACCGCCCTGTTGATATCAAGACCCATATATTCAATCATAATCTTTGCGATGTCATCGGTATTGAGAGTTCCGGTGTTTTCAAGCGCATAGAAATAATTGACGAATTTAAGAAGCCCTGCGATAACATCTTCGGAATCGGGAGAAGCAAGAATTGTAACCTTTCCTTTGTTTTTGAAAGTAACAAGACCGCCGTCCGTTACGGTTGCAACAACCTTGCCCGAAGAGAAGATTGAAGACGACTTAACGGAATACTGAACTCCGTAGTGAAGCCTCTGGGGAGAAGTTATTGCGGAAAGTTGAACAGTGTTGCCAACTGCCTGAGTTGTTGCAATCAGGGATTTATTTGTTATATGTGTTCCGTTCGGGAGAAAGTTTGCATACCATTCGTTGTTTCTGACAACGTTTACATTAACATGGTCCTCGGCAAGCAGTTCGCCTGTTGAAGAGAAGATTTGGCAATAAACGCCCGTGTTAACTCTGTCGAGATAATCCCTGAGCGAATCAATAAGGTTGCCCTCATACGCGTCAAGATAATCGGCAAGCCAACTCTCGGAACCGAGCGCAGCCTTGGCTATTGCAACAATGGCGTCCGTATCAAGAGTGTCAAGGTCAACATATTCATTGTTGAACGCCTTTTCAAGAAGTTCTCCGACTCTGCTTCCGATTAAAGGAATGGGCTTGACTTCGTTATCAATCCATAACTGAACAACCGCTCCCTTTGATGAGTCGAAGGCTTTAACAAGTCCGTCCTGGTCTACATCAACAAGAATCGGATTCTCACTGTACCACTTGAAATAGGCGTTATCGGGAATAACGCTGTCTATCAACTGATACTTGAGTTGAAGTTTTTCACCTTCAACCATTGTTATTATGTATTCAATATCCGTTCCTTCCTGATAAGTCGGAACCATTGTGTTTGTGTCAGCGTAGAAAATCTGGAGTTCAACAGTGTCGATAACTCCGTCAGCCGCGCTTGCAGTGAACGCAGGCAAAGAAGAGCCTGCCGCCAGAAGCACGCACAGCAAAACGCTGATAACTTTTTTCTTAAATGGATTTTTCATTTTTCTCCCTCCGAAAAATCATTTTAAAATATAAATTATCGTTAGATATTTTAATTCTATTATATTATAAACCTTTTAACAGAAAATTGCAACGGATTTTATTCGTTACAAATAACGAAATTTGACAAAATTGTTTGTTTGCTTTCAACACGAAATCAATATATTGTGTTTATAATCTTTTTGTGATATAATAAGGGATAAAATATGCGGAAATTGTAAATTTTTTTCAAAACATAAACTTTTTGGAGGACAAAAAATGAAGTATGTTGTTGTTTTATACGACGGAATGGCTGACTATCCCGTTCCCGAATTAAACGGAAAAACGCCGATGATGTGCGCAAAAAAGCCGAATATGGATTTTCTTGCACAGAGGGGCGAGGTTGGACTTGTCAGAACAGTTGCTCCCGGTCTGAAACCCGGCTCGGATGTTGCGAATATGAGCGTTATGGGTTTCGACCCGATGAAGTTCTACACGGGAAGAAGTCCGCTTGAGGCGGCTTCAATCGGAATTGATATGAAGATGAGCGATGTTTCTCTCAGAACAAATCTTGTTACCCTTTCCGAAGATAACCTTCCCTATGAAGAAAAAACCATTGAGGATTACTGCGCCGACGATATCAGCACCGAAGAGGCAAAAATCCTCATTGAATATATTCAGGAAAAACTCGGAAACGAAGTTTTCACCTTCTATCCCGGGGTTAGTTACCGCCACTGCCTTATCTGGAAAAACGGAACATGCGACCTCGGCAAAATGACCCCTCCCCACGATATAACGGGCAAGGTTATAACCGAATATCTTTCAACTTCCGAAAACGCAAAGCCGCTTCTGGACCTTATGAAAAAATCATATGATTTGCTCAAAGACCACCCTGTTAATATCGAAAGGAAAAAGAGGGGCAGAAGACCTGCAAACTCAATCTGGCTCTGGGGCGAGGGAACGCGTCCCGCTTTCGATAGTTTCGAGAGCATTTTCGGCAAAAAAGGCGGCGTTGTTTCGGCGGTTGACCTTCTTAAAGGACTCGGAAGATGCGCAGGAATGGAAGTTGCCGAAGTTGAAGGCGCAACAGGATATATCGACACCAATTTTGAAGGCAAGGCAAAAGCGGGGCTTGAACTTCTTGACAAGGGCTGCGACCTTGTTTACATTCATTTTGAAGCGCCCGACGAATGCGGCCACAGGGCTGAAACCCAAAACAAAATCCGCTCAATCGAACTGATTGATGAAAGAGTTCTTCCGATTCTTTTCGAGGGTCTGAAAAAGTTCGACGACTGGAAAATGATGATTCTTCCCGACCATCCGACTCCGATTGTAACAAGAACCCACGCAAGCGACCCCGTTCCCTTCCTCATCTATCATAAAAACGGTGAAAAGGAAAGCGGAGTTGAAACGATTAACGAAGAAACAGCGTCAAAAACAGGAGTTTTTGTTGAAGAAGGTCCCTCGATTATGGGAAGATTTCTTTCGCATAATCAGCAATAGTTGCTAAACTTTGACAAATATGCTAAAATATTAAAACAAATTCGTTTATCAACCGGCAACCGGCAACCGAAAAGGAGGTGACGGTGTGAAAAAATATAACTATTTCGATGACGACGAACCGAGCGGCGACATTCAATCGCTCATCAATTCTTTTGACGCTCCGAAAGAAGTTAAAAAAGAAGAGATTGACAGGTCTTTGAAAATCATTCAGGACGACATGACCGAAAAGAAAGCGCTTGAAAAAGAAGCCGAAAAAAAGGCTGAAAAAGAAGCCGTTATTGAAGCGATTAAGGCATTTTCAAAGAAAAGCGGAGAAAAAATCGCCTCCGTTGCTCACGCCGTCAGGGATGGAAGCGTTGCTGAGGAATTTGAAAAACTTTCAAAACGAAAGAAAGTCAGGGTTACCCTTGCCCTTGTTCTGGTTTTTTTCATCTTTTTCGCAATGATGGTTGGCTTAACCCTCCATTCGGTCAGCAAGGAAAACAAAAGAATTGCAAAATTTGATTCCGACGCGGGAAAAGTCTGCTCCCAGTGCATAACGAAATACGGCTCCTGCGGATATGAAAACCTTTATTCCGCCTATGGCATAACGGGCTACAGAATGAACGGGCTTTGCTATGCCAGGGAAATGGATTTCAACAACGATAACATAAGCGAACTGCTTATTTGCTATGATGACGGCGGAGTTTACTACACAGAGGTCTGGGGCTACAACAACGATAACGACTTTGTTAATTTCTACCGCGAAAAAGCAACTCAGACAAAGAAGAAAAAAGACGACGCCTGGATAACTCTTTACACCCGAAACAATAAATATTATATCGGAACTCATTCCGGCAAAAAGCAGGAAAAAGTTGACCTTTACGGGCTTCGCTCGGAGAGTTTTGAAAAGAAATATTCGGCAGAGTATGATTCCGCAACCCAATCTTTCACCATTAACAAAAAGGTTGATTCCGTTTCCTTTGAAAGAGTTAAACTGGCTGTTCTTGTTGAAGAAAAAGCGGCTGTTAACGCTGAAAAAGTAACAAAAACCGTTGAATCCCTTATAGGAACAACGGGAACGGCTCAGCTTCTTTCAAGCACTCAGAATATTCAAAACGCCTACTACGCGGTTATTGAAGGATATAATCAAACCTACGGCAAGGCAAAAGTTGTTAAGAAAAACGATATTTCCTATATTAACGGTCTTGCGGCGGTTGATTTGATTGATTTCGACGGCGACGGCAAAAATGAACTCGTTGTTGTTTACAGAAAATCCGTTAAAGTCAGAAATACCGACGCTCAGGGAAATTATGTTTCAAGCGTTGAGGATAAATACTATATCGAAATTTATCGCTACAACGGAAACAAGGCTATTCTTGCATATAAAAACGAAAACATTTCAAACACTCTGGGCGACAGTTCGGATATGTACTACATAATCAAAAAGAAAAACGGCAAGGCATACTACTGCGTTAATTCCTTCGCTTCTCAGGAATACGGAAGAATCGTCAGCGCAAATTCAACCGTTTTCAAATTCGACGGCTCAAAATTTGTTCAGCAGAGCAAAGCCTCGTACCGAACAAACTACGGCTACACGGATTATTATATCGACGACACCGAAGTTTATAAATCAACATTTAATGAAAAGGGCTATTCCGTTCCCCTCTTTGACGGAACAAGTTCTTATGACACCAAAACATATAATGTTAACTTCCTCCAGAGAAAGCGCCTCAAAGCGGATAATCTTGATGAGAGAGTTGATAAAACGGTTGAAAATATCAAAACCCTTCATCCCTCTTATTCCGGCACATCGGAATAAGAAACTTCAAATCTCCGATTTGAAATCAAACTGTAGACAAAGGGTATAACAGCGCAGTGTTTTTAACACATATAAAGTGCCGGGTTCATTCACGAACTCGGCAGATTTTTTTATTCATTAGTTTTCTTTTTAGCGCTTTTTTCAATATGCTTTATACTCTCTAAATACGCTTCCTCAACGGGTGACAGATTCTGAATCTGATATTTTTGATATTCTGCTTTTGCTCTTTCAATTGCTTTCTTATGACTTACCGCGCCTGCTCCGGTCAGCAAGTTTTCGCCTGTAGCGCTGAGAATGCTATCAAGATGCTCAACATAATCCCTCATATGCATCGGATTATGGCGCATTGCCTGAATTTCGGCAAAATCAAAATATCCGGAAACGATATTGTTAAGCACTTTAAGTTCATCTTCTGATAAATAGTTTTTTGCAACACCAATATCCTTTGCCGTTGGGAAATCACCCGAGAAGGTTTTAAGTCCCATAAACGGTTCATCTGCATTTGCACGCTCGTAAATTACTTCAGCAGCGGTGTGTCCGTGTGCGGCATAGTGGAGTTTGTTCTGAACGATTTTGAAAAATTCGATTGATTCATCGCTTCTCGGGTCATAATCGACGCTGGTAGCATATAAATCAAGCACTTGACGATACATTACCTTTTCCGAAGAACGAATATCTCTGATGCGGTCTAAAAGTTCTTTCCAGTATTGACCGCCGCCTAAATTCTTCAAGCGTTCATCATCCATCGTAAATCCTTTAATCATATATTCCTTCAGGCGCTCGGTTGCCCAACGGCGAAACTGCGTTGCGGTAATGGACTTAACACGATAACCAAGAGAAATAATCATATCAAGATTATAGTAAGAAACATTATATTTTTTTCCGTCAGAGGCAGTTGTTCGGAATTTCCGAACAACTGAAGCCTCGTCTAATTCTCCTTCAAGAAATATGTTTTTTATATGCTCGCTGATGTTGGATTTGCTTGTCTGATATAACTCACATAATTGCGCCTGTGTAAGCCAAACTGTTTCATCAGAAAATCTGACATCAATTTTTGTAAATCCGTCATCAGTTTGATAAATAACAATATCACCTTGATTTTCAGAATTTGTTAATCTGATTTCTTCCATATTTTTCTCCGTAAATTAAAGTATATTTTATTATAGCATAGTACTAATAAAATCGCAAACAAACCTTGCGAAATCTTAAGATTAAATACAACTTATTGTAAGATTGACCTTGTATGATGAAGGCAAAAAAGCATTTCCTTTGTTTGGCGGGAACAACAGGGCTTAAATGAACCGCCTTTTTTAAATTACGGATTACGAATTACGAATCAAAGATTTACAATACAAGTGCAACACCTAAAATAAAAAGTGGACTCATAAAGCAACCTATCGTATAATGGAGTTTACCACAACTACTTCAAACGAAAGGGTTGAGCTAAATGAGCCACTATACACATTTT
>JAFYFO010000306.1 GCA_017543725.1 Eubacterium sp. | reverse complement strand
TGATTTCATACTCGGCTCAATTCATAATCTTGAAAATGAAGAAGATTTCTATTATATGGATTATAAAAACGCGGATATCAACACGCTTTTAAGAAGATATTTTGAAGATGTTTTAAAACTCGCTCAGTGGGATAAAACAGATTCAATAGCGCATCTGACCTATCCTTTAAGATACATAACGGGCAGGGACGGAATAAAGGTTGATATTTCTCAATTTTATGATATAATTGATGAGATATTTGAAACAATAATCAAAAACAAAAAAGCGCTTGAACTGAACATTTCAGGGCTGTACGGCGAACTCAAAGAAACGCTACCGGGCGTTAGTCTTATTAAAAGATACCGAGATATGGGCGGAAAATATATAACCGTCGGAAGCGATTCCCATTATTATGATAAAGTTTGCATAGGTATTGATAAAGGCTACGACATACTTTTGAAATGCGGCTTTTCGCAGTTCACGGTATTCAAACAAAGGCAACCGATACTTTTAGATATAGAATAGGAGATAACTATGGAAAAATTACTTTCAATTCTTGAAATGAATCCAAGACTCAGCAACGAAGAAATTGCAATTATGCTCGGAATAAGCGAGCAGGAAGTTAAATCTCAGATTGCCGAACTTGAAAACAGCGGAATTATCAAAGGCTACCGCGCTATTATTGATAAGGATAAAACCGATAATCAAACCGTTACCGCGCTTATTGAAATTCAGGTTCATCCCAAATACGACCACGGATTTGAAGAAATCGCCGAAAAAATTTCCAATTTCAGCGAAGTTGAAAGCGTTTATCTTATGAGCGGCGGATATGATTTATGCTGCCTGGTTAACAACAAAACCTTCCAGGAGGTTGCAATGTTTGTTGCAAAGCGCCTTTCAACTCTTGAAGACGTTATTTCAACTAAAACCAATTTCATTCTCAAAAGATACAAAGAGCAGGATGTTATTCTCTTTGATTCGCTTGCTGACGACAGGGGGACTATTTCGCTGTGATTGATTACGATAAATTTCTGAATAAGAAACTAACTCAGGTCAAGCCCTCCGGAATAAGAAAGTTTTTTGCAATTGCCGAAGAGATGGATGATGTTATTTCTCTCGGCGTTGGCGAACCCGATTTCAAAACTCCCTGGCATATCAGGCAAAAGGGAATTGAAAATCTTGAAGTCGGAAAAACGCGCTACACTTCCAATTCTGGTTTAATTGAACTGAGAAAAGAGATTGCTTCATATTATAAACGAAAATTCAATATTGATTACGATGCAAAATCGGAAGTTCTTGTTACCGTCGGCGGCTCCGAGGGAATTGATATGGCTATCCGTTCGGTTATTGAGCCGGGTGATGAAGTTCTTATTGTTGAACCTTCATTTGTCTGCTATAAGCCGATTGTTGAGGTTTCTGGCGGCGTTGCAGTCCCTCTTGTAACAAAGCAGGATAACGAATTCAAACTGACTGCCGAAGAACTTGAAAGCGCAATAAGCGATAAAACAAAACTCCTCGTTCTTCCATATCCCAATAACCCAACAGGCGCTATTATGAATAAGAAAGAACTTGAAGAGATAGCAACAGTTATTATTGAAAACGATTTGCTTGTTTTATCTGATGAGATATACAGCGAATTAACATATTCTCCGGAAGGTCATACATCAATTGCTTCTCTTGACGGAATGAAGGAAAGATGCATTGTTATAAACGGCTTTTCTAAAACTTATTCAATGACCGGCTGGAGACTTGGCTATGCGCTTGCGCCCGCTCCCATTATTCTTCAGATGACCAAACTTCATCAGTTTGCTATAATGTCTGCGCCGACAACTTCTCAGGAAGCGGCTATAGACGCTCTTCGAAACGGCGACAGGGATATAGCAAAAATGAAAAACGAATACGATATGAGAAGGCGCTTTATCGTTGACGGTTTCAATAAACTCGGGCTCGAATGTTTTGAACCAATGGGTGCGTTTTACTGCTTTCCCTGCATTAAATCAACAGGGCTCACAAGCGAGGAATTCTGTGAAAAACTAATCAGGTCAAAAAAAGTTGCGGTTGTTCCCGGAAACGCTTTCGGCGACAGCGGCGAGGGATTTATCAGGGTTTCATATTGCTATTCAATAAAGAACATAAAGGCGGCTCTTGAAGCCATAGGTGAATTTGTTAATGAAATCAAAAGTAACTCTTAAAGCGTTTGCAAAGATTAATCTGCTCCTTGATATCAACTATAAAAGAACGGATAATTATCACGATTTATTTATGATAATGCAAAGCGTTGATTTATGCGATATCGTTTCGGTTGAAAAAATCAAGGGCAGAGAGATTATTATTTCCTGCGATGCCGAGGGAATTCCGCTTGACGAAAGAAATATTGCCTACAAGGCAGCAAAGGAATTCTTCAAGGCTAATAAAATCAGGAAAACCGGAATTAAAATTGATATTGATAAGAGAATTCCGCACGCTGCAGGGCTTGCGGGCGGCAGCGCCGACGGCGCGGCTGTTATTGTTGGGCTTAATGAATTATACGAAACCAATCTCAGCGAAGATGAACTTTGCGAAATCGGCGTTAAAATCGGCGCTGATGTTCCTTTCTGCATTAAGGGCGGAACTCTTCTTTCCCAGGGAATAGGAGAGGTTTTAAGCAAGGTTAAACCGCTGAAAAAATGCTATATCGTTCTTGCTAAGCCCGACTGTGCAGTTAACACGGGCAAGGCATACGCGCTTTTTGATGAAAACGGAAAAAATCATTCGCCAAACCAACTTGAAATGCTAAAAGCAATTCAGTCGGGCAATCTTTATGAAGTTGCCGAAAGGCTTGAAAATGTTTTTGAACAGTTCATTGAAGTTAAAAACCGAATTGAAATCAAAGAGGTTTTAAGAAACCATTATGCTCTCGGAGTTTATATGAGCGGTTCGGGACCGACAATATACGGAATATTTGATAATCTTGAATACGCCGAAAAGTCAACTGATATTCTTAAAGAATATGCAAAAGACATCTTTTTGAGCAAACCTGTCAGAAAGGGCTGCAAAATTATCAAAATAGTTGAATAAAAATATTAAAACCTGCCGATAATCAAAACGAAAGGCAGGTTTTTTTATGAAAAAAACATTATATCTTTTCGCGCCGATATTCATATTGATGATTATAATAACATCTTTTTTCTCACCGTTAATTAATATGAGTGAAAATATCAGCGAAAAAGTTTTAAGAATGCACATTCTTGCAAACAGCGATTCGGTTTCAGACCAGAATCTGAAACTCAAGGTCAGGGATGAAGTTTTAAAACAAACAAATATCTTATTTAAAAACTGCAAAAATAAAGAAGAAGCAATAGAAGTTTCAGCAAAAAATATTGATTTAATAAAAAATACCGTTGATAAAACAATTTATGAAAACGGATATGATTATACAAGCAGAGTTTTTGTTAACAAAGAGTTTTTCACAACAAGGGAATATAAAAAATTCACTCTTCCTGCAGGAAATTATGATTGCCTTAAAATTGAAATAGGGCAGGGAAGTGGCAAAAATTGGTGGTGCGTTATGTTTCCTGCAGTCTGCGTTTCGGGATGCACCGAGGATTTTGATAAAACTTTAACTGATGAGGAAATCAAAATGGTTGAATCAAAAAACAAAATCATCAAATTCAAAGCGGTTGAAATATACGAAAGAATTAAAAACGCTATCTAATGCTTGACAACGGGGGTAAAAATAAATATACTATTTAAGTACGGTTTGCCGGCGTGATGGAATTGGCAGACGTGCCGGACTCAAAATCCGGTCCTGGC
>JAFYFO010000305.1 GCA_017543725.1 Eubacterium sp. | reverse complement strand
AATGCAATAGATTTAATAATTATTTTTTAATGATTTTAGCGTCTTCCTTGTCAACAACAATCGGAGCGCCTTCGGGCATATCGTCGAGTTGAACTTTTAAAGTTCCCGTAAGCACCGCTCTGTCAACAACAACGCCTTTTCCGCTTCTGCAGGAAACTCTTGCTCCGATTGGCGGAGTTGTCTTGTTGAGATACTCATATGAATTCTGCTCGTATTGCAAACAGCACATAAGTCTTCCGCAGCATCCGCTGATTTTTCCCGGGGAAAGTGAAAGTCCCTGAACTTTTGCCATTTTTATCGAAACGGAATGAAAATCATTTAAGAAAGTTGAACAGCAAAACGGTCTGCCGCATATTCCGAGACCGCCGAGAAGTTTTGCCTCATCGCGAACTCCAATCTGGCGCAGTTCAATTCTTGTGTGAAACTGAGAAGCGAGGTCTTTAACAAGTTCCCTGAAATCAACTCTGCCGTCAGCCGTAAAATAAAAAATTATTTTTGAGCGGTCGAAAGTGTATTCAGCGCCTGTTAAATCCATTTCAAGACCGTGGTCTTCAATTTTCTTCCTGCAAATTGCAAACGCTTCTTTTTCGAGTTTTTTATTCTCCTTGAGTTGCTCTCTGTCCTGAGGGGTTGCAACTCGTTTTATGGGTTTGAGAGGGGAAACAATATCATCTTCGGAAATCTCGCTGATTCCCGAGGTCGCTTTTCCGAATTCAAGCCCTCTTGAAGTTTCAACGATAACTTCATTCCCCGTGTGGATATCAAGTTTTCCCGGGTCGAAGTGATATGTTTTTCCTGTGTCGTTAAAACGAACACCAACAACTTTAACCATATATAATAATTCCCATAGTCTTTCTGCCCACAAATTGATTATAAAAACTCACACACTATACTTTCCCTTGTTGGGCAGACAAGGCGTATAATGGGAATTATAGCAATCGCGTGTTGCCGCTTGCGGCAAACTGAGCGGGCAATATAATCTGAATTAGTGTGAATTTTAACACTAATTCCTCCTGAATTAAACGATTAAGAATCCGCTTCAATAATCAGCGTTTTTGAAATATGTTATCTCTGCTGTGCGCGCCTTAAATCGAAGCATAGTTTTGTTATCAGCAGCGCGTTGTTTCCGTTGCCCTTGGCGCAGAAAATGATGTTGTCGCAAACTTCAATCATTTTAAGCAGTTTTGCCTTTGAAAGTGAAGAAGCGAGTTTTTTAACGGTTTCTGCCTGATTTGAGAGCATTTCGCATTTGCTGTCGCAGAGCAAAGCGTCTCTTAAAATTGATTTCATAAAAGTCAGCGCGCCGATAATAACATCCCTGTCTTTTTCAAGAACGGAGCAAGCCTTAATCAGTTCATATTCATAGGAACTGATTGAAGCGAGGGCAACGCTGTTTGCAATATCCATAAGTTTTTTGAGATTTCCGTCGCCGAGAGTTTCAAGCGCCTTGCCGATGTTTCCGCCTGAAAGATTCAGCGCCTGGAAAACATCAGTGTATTCATATTCGGGATGGCTTTCGCAGATATAATTTGCGCCCTGCGTGCAGTCAACTCCCTCAACGCTCAGAACAATGCTCCTTGATAAAACGGTTTCAAGGAAAAGGGATTTTGAAGTTGAGCATAAAAGAAAAATTGCATGCTCGGGAGGCTCTTCAATAATCTTCAAAAGGGCGTTTTGCGCCTGAATATTCATTCGCTCACACTCTTTCAGTATATAAACCTTAAAGCGCGCCTCGTTTGGCTTAACGGCGGCGTCTTTTATTATGTCGCGAACAACATCAACCGAAAAAGGTCTTGATTTTTTGCTTTCGTCGGGCGAAAACTCAATAATATCGGGGTGAATTCCTTTAAGCGCTTTGCGGCACTGCGAACATTCCCTGCAGGGGCGTTCTTTATCAGCCGAGCAAACAAGGGCAAGAGCAATCTCTGCGGCAAGGGTTTTCTTGCCGAGCCCTTCATCACCCTCAATAATAACGGCGTGAGGAAACCTTTGTGTTTCAAGCAAAAGAGAAAGTTGCTCTTTTAACTTTTTATTTCCGATAAATCCTTCGAATTTCATACTAAAACTTAATAAATTCCTCTATGTTGATAACAAAAGCAACTATTCCGTATTTTTCAACATCAACCGCTTTTTTCAGCAGCGAGCCGTCAAGCGTGCTTGTTACTCCCGATGTTGCAACAACTCTCTTTGTTGCGCTTTTTTTCATAATTTCAATAAGGGTGTTAACTTTTTCATCTTCGCAGGCAACAAGAAGCGTTGTGTGGCCGTCAACAAGGAACTGACCCTGGGTTGATATTTTAGTTGAAGAAAAGCCTGCAAGTGCAATCGCTGAAATAACTTTTTCGCTGTCTGTGTTTGATATTATCGAAATAACTAATTTCATTAAATCACATCACTTTTAAAATATTTAAGTAATATTATAATAATTTTGAAGCCTCTTTTCAACATTAGCGACTAAAATTTACAAATCTTTAAATTATGCCGGCGGCGGCAACAATAACGGGCATTGTTATTATTGAAAGAATACTTGTCTGCCCGACTATTTCAGCGCTGAGCGCCGTGTCGTTATCATATTTGGCGCTGTACATCGCAGTGTTTGTTGCAACGGGAGCGGAAGTTGAATAACAAGCGCAACAAGCATATTTCCGCTTGCTCCGAGCAGTTTGAAAATCAAAAGCATCAGGCAGGGGATAAGGATGAGCCTCAGAAAAGAAACAAGATATATTTCCTTTTTGAGGAAGATATTTTTAAAATTGCAGTTGGCAAGAAATGTTCCGAAAACAATCATTGCCATCGGTGAGTTGCAAGCAGCAATTCTTCCCATAGTGTCTGAAAGAAAATCGGGAAGATGAACGCCGAGAAGAAAGAGAGGAAGCCCGATAATACCGCTAATTGAGCCGGGATTGAAAATCAGTTTTTTCGCATTGATTTCCGCCTTTCCTCCCGAAATCTGATTAATGCCGTATGTAAAGGCAAAAACATTGAAAATCGCTATGTAGCAGGAGCCATAGAAAACTCCCTCGTCGCCGATAACGCTCTGTGCAAGGGGGAGAGCAAAAAACGCGGCGTTTGAAAATGTTATTGCATAGTGATAAATTCCGCTTTCTTTTTTATCCCTTTTTCTGAAAGTAAGCGAGGAAATTCCGATTGCAATCAGGTGGGTTATAAGCGCCAGAAAAAACGCAGAAAAAAGAAGTCTTATATGCTCTTTTGTTCGCTCCATTGAAAGAAAGGAATTGATAACGGCAATGGGGAGAATCATATTGAAGAGCAAATCAACAAGTTTTTTTGCGTCTTTTTGAACGAATACTTTAGTTTTGTCCGCCGCAAATCCGACAGCCGCTATCAGATATAGAATAACAACCTGGATGAAAACGGTTTGAAGATTTGAAATAAATTGATTAAACATAGCAGTTATGATAACGCTCAGCGTCGCGCGGGCGCTGAGCATAAGAAATTATCTTTGATTGAGCGGAATGAATTCCCTCGGTTTTGAAACGCTTTTATAAGCGGGACGCATTATTCTTCCGCCCGAGGTTATCTCTTCAAGGCGGTGAGCGCTCCAGCCTGCAATTCTCGCGGTTGCAAACAGGGGAGTGTATAAATCCTGAGGAATACCGAGAACCTGATAAACAAGCCCTGAATAAAGGTCAACATTGGCGCACATTGTTTTCTGAACGCCCTTGACTTCTGAAAAAACTTCGGGAGTTAAGCGCTCAATGCTTTCAAGAACTCCAAATTCTTTTTCAAATCCGTGGTCGATTGCAAGCGCTTTTGCGTTTTTCCTGAGAATAAGCGCTCTCGGGTCGGATTTTGTGTAAACGGCGTGACCCATACCGTAAATAAGTCCAGAGCCGTCCGACGCTTCGCCCCTGAGGATTTTTGCAAGCATATCGCGCATTTCGCCGTCGTTTTCAGGGTGGGCGCAGTT
>JAFYFO010000304.1 GCA_017543725.1 Eubacterium sp. | reverse complement strand
TCTGGAGGATATATCAGAAATTGGGATGTTTGCGCTTTGTATAAATCATTTGATAACGGAAGATTAACCGTTGCACAGAGAAACAGATTTTATCAGGGCGATATTCTTGAAGTTGTTGAGCCTGGTAAAAAACCGTTTCAGATTAAAGTTGAAGAACTCTATAATGAAAAAGACGGCGAATTTGTTGATGTTGCAAATAAAGCAACTGATATTTATTCCTTTAAATGCAGCGCCGATATTTCGCAGGACGCTATTTTCAGAGTTGAAAGAAAATAATAAAACTAAACCCTTCGGTCAATAATAAACCGGAGGGTTTTTGTTATGAAAAAAAGAATTATTTGCCTTTGCGTTGTTGTTTCTCTCTTATTTTCGGGCGTTATCGGAAGAAGCGCATATGTTGTTTTCAGTAATAATTATTCCGTTTCGTCGGGATACAACAGTTATGTTCTTGATGTTGAAACTGTTTATCCCGATATCCGCTATCGGGACAGAACTAAAATAACAAACAATGCAATAAGATATTTTGCTGTTTTAAGACCAAATGAAAGAACTCTTGTTGATTTGCAGAATATTCTTCCTGCTTCTGAAGTTTATCAAACGGCAAACGAACTAGGCAGGGGCTATCCGATTATTAAGGAAATAAGCCCCGATAAAAAAGACGAAGCAAAATATATCAGAATAATAGAAGGGAAATCTTCCGATTATTATTTCAGGCAACTTGTTTCAGCATCTTCATCGGGGCTTCTGAAGCATATTCAGCCGTGCAAAAAAGTTAAAATGCGCTTTCATATAGACGCGCTTGGAAGGATGCTCAGCGGTGATGAAGGCGAATTGTTTGAAGAAAAAATAAGCAGCCTTAAATCTATTGATTTAACTATAGATAAAGATATTGAAAAAATAACTTATGACTGCTGCAAAAACCTGTCAGGAGGCTGCGCAGTTGTTATGGATGCCGAAAACTCCTCAATTCTCGCTCTTGTTTCAAAACCCGATTCAACATATATCAATAAACCTTTTGAGCAGTATAGCGTCGGCTCTGTTTTCAAAACGGTTGTTGCTCTTTGCGCACTTGAAAACAATGTTGAATTGTATTATAACTGCACAGGCAAAACAACTCTCGGCGACACTGATTTTTCCTGCCAGAACAATAATAAACACGGCTTTGTTAATCTTAAAACCGCCCTTGCCGATTCCTGCAACTGCTATTTTGTTAATCTTGCGCTGAAACTCGGCAAAGAAAAACTTCTTGAAACCGCAGAAAAACTCGGTTTCGGCAGCGAAATCGCATTATATAATGACTGGCGTATAAAAAGCGCATCTCTTCCAACAAGTGAAGATTTGAGCGTAAAGGGCGAACTTGCGCTTTTTGGTTTCGGGCAGGGCAAACTGACCTCAACACCGCTTCAGATATGCTCCGCCCTCTGCACAATTTCAAACGGCGGAGCAAAAAGCAGCGTTCAATTGTTAAAGTCCGCAGAATATGATAACGAAAAAACGGAAGATTTTAAATATCCCGAAAAAACTCAGACTTTCAGGAAAGAAAACTGCGAAAAATTGATGAACTATTTGAGGTTTGTTGTATCGGACGGAACGGGAAAAAACGCCGAATCCTCCGATAAAAAAAGCGCCGGAAAAACCGCAACAGCGCAAACGGGGCAATTTATAAACGAAAAGGAAATCAAAACAACATGGTTTGCAGGAATATATCCCTTCAATAAGCCAAAATATGCGATTGTTGTTATGTGTGAAAGGGGAAAAAGCGGAAGCGAAGATTGCGCCCCTGTTTTTGCACATATTGTTGAAAAACTGAAAAACTTGTGATATAATACAGCGCGAGGTGATGAATATGGCAAGGTCTAAAACAAAAACGCTGTTAATATTTAAGTATTTAAACGATTATTCAGACGAAAACAATCCGCTTTCAACAACCGATTTGATTGATTTGCTGATGAAGGACGGAATGCTATGCGAAAGAAAGTCGATATATGCGGATATCGCTGTTTTAAAGAGCATCGGCTTTGATATTGTTAAAACAATGTCGCCGAAAAAAGGCTTTTTCCTTGCAACAAGAAATTTTGAACTCCCCGAAGTAAGGCTTTTGATAGACGCTGTAACTTCAGCAGGCTTTATAACTCCGAATAAAACAAAGAAACTTGTTGAAAAACTTGAAACCCTTGTTTCAAAGAATCAGGCTGAAGAACTTGTTTCCCAGGTTTATATTGATTCCGATTCAAAATGCGATAACGAAGAAATCTATTATGTTATAGATGCTTTAAACGACGCTATCATAGATAAAAAGCAGGTTTCTTTCAAGTATAAGAGAAGAAATATTGATAAGGAAAACAAGAAATCATACACTGAAAAATCCTTCACAGTTTCTCCCTATGCGCTTATCTGGAAAGATGACCATTATTATCTTGTTTGCAATAATTCAAAATATGATAATTTAATGAATTTAAGGCTCGACAGAATGAGAAAAGTTGCAATTTGCGATGAAGATGCAAGAGCAATTGAAGAGGTCAGCGAATATAAGGGCGCATTTGATGTTGCCGATTATTCTTCAAAGATGTTCAATATGTTCTCGGGCGTTAATTCAAAGGTTGAACTTCTCTGCGATTTGGATATAAGGGAAGAGATTATGGACCGTTTTGGCGCAAAAATTCCGCTCACAGCAGTTGATACCGACCATTTCAAAACAACTATCGACGCTGCAGTTTCAGACGGACTTGTTTCCTGGATTATGACCTTCGGCGATAAAATCAAAGTTGTTGAGCCGAAATCCCTTGCCGAAGAGGTTAAAGAAAAGGCTCAGAGTATTGCAAAGTTATATAAATAATTCAAATATTGTAGGGCAAGATGCCCACATCTTGCCGCGAATGCAATGAATATCGGGAGGGTCTCAGCACCCTCCCGAAATTTTTATAATTTTTATAAAATATTTGTGACATATTCCGTTTTTAACGGTACTAATATATAGGACAATAAATATTTTAAAGCAACAGGGGAATCGCCATCTGCGCACCGATTTGATTACATAAATTATTTAAAAATTGTTGCGTTGACAAAGTATAACTATTTTATTATACTGAACTTAGGAAAAACAGTGGAAGGTTCCTTGTTTTGAGAGATGGAAAAAACAGAGAACCGTCCCCAGTGTTTCTTTATATGATATTAATTATTCAAGTTTAATTGTGGTGAAGTAATATGAAGAATAATTATAAGTATTATGGAATTTTTTCAATTATTTTTTTAGCAATGAATGTTTTGAGCATTATTATAGTATTTTTATTATGGGATTTCAATTCTACAATTAATACAATAATTTCTTTTTCTTCATTGATTTTTATACCGCTTTTTAGTATAGTCATGGTTTTTTATATTCTCAAAATGAACTTATCTGTAAAAACAAGCGCGATTATTGTATATATAATTAT
>JAFYFO010000303.1 GCA_017543725.1 Eubacterium sp. | reverse complement strand
CGAAATTTTGCATTTTGCATTTTGAATTTTAAATTACAAAATCCGCGCCCCGAAATTTGTTTTGCAATAGTTAAAAAACTATTGACAAAATTTTATTGATATGCTATTATAACTGCACAACAAAGCAGAACGCGCTCCGTTCTCCCCTTCAGCGTAAGTAAAAAGGGCAATACTTAACTATCAAAGTATTAAGTACGGGCGTTTTGCGTTCGTACTTATTTTATTTATTAATAAATGAGAGGTGTTTTTTATCAGCAAAGATGCTCCCCAGCTTAACGGCGAAATCAGGGATAAGGAAGTCAGAGTAGTTTCCGACACAGGCGAACAACTTGGTATTATGAGCGCAAAAGAGGCTCAGGCGATTGCAGATTCAAAGGGCGTTGACCTTGTTAAGATTGCGCCGCAGGCTAAGCCGCCGGTTGTTAAAATTATGGATTATTCCAAATTCCGCTACGAGCAATCAAAGCGCGAAAAGGAAAATCGCAAAAAGCAGAAGATTGTTGAAACCAAAGAAATCAGGCTTTCAATAAATATTGATATCGGCGATTTCAACACTAAGGTTAATCAGGCAAGAAAGTTCCTTTCAAAAGGCGATAAAGTTAAAGTTTCCATCAGGCTCCGCGGAAGAGAAATGGCTCATGCCAATCTCGCCGAGGATAATATGATGCGCTTTGCCGAAGAACTTAGTGAAGAGGCAACTATTGATAAAAAACCAAAACTTGAAGGCCGTCAGGTTCTTATGTTTATGAGCCCCAAGGCAGCAAAATAAGTATTTAAAGTAATTAATTTTTACGGAGGAAATAAAAATGCCTAAAATTAAAACACACAGCGGCGCTAAAAAGCGTTTCAAGAAGACAAAGAGCGGCAAAGTAACAAGATCACACGCTTACACTTCTCACATCCTTACAAAGAAGTCAACCAAGCGCAAGAGAAACCTTCGCAAGCAGGTTGTTGCCGATGTAACAAACCAGAAACAGTTAAAGAGACTTATTCCTTATAAATAAGGTGAACTATAAAACGGAGGTAATTAATTATGGCAAGAATTAAAGGCGCTATGGCGACTCGTAAAAGAAGAAAAAAGGTATTAAAGGCAGCTAAGGGCTACTATGGCTCAAAGCACGCTCTCTTTAAAACAGCTAAGCAGGCTGTTATGAAGAGCGGTCAGTATGCATATATCGGAAGAAAGCAGAAGAAGAGAGATTTCAGAAGACTCTGGATAACAAGAATTTCCGCTGCATGCAAAATGAACGGAATGAATTATTCAACATTTATGAACGGTCTCAAGAAAGCAAATATCGACCTTAACAGAAAGATGCTTTCCGAAATCGCAATTTCAGACCCCGAAGCATTCACCGCGCTCACAGAAGCAGCAAAGAAGGCTTTATAATCATCAATCCTATTTGCCTCCCTTGTGTAAATTGGAGGTGTCACGAAGTGACGGAGGGATTGTTAAAATTATAATAATTCAAAACACCTTGTTCATAATAAGAACGAGGTGTTTTCTTTTATGTATATTAACGGTAAAACAATTTTTTTTAACTCAAATCCCGTTGTTATCGGGTCTGCAGGAGTTGTTGGCAAAAAAGAGGGCGAAGGTCCGCTGAGAAATGATTTCGATGCTATTTTTGAAGACACAACGATGGGACAGGAATCCTTTGAACTTGCCGAATCGGCAATGCTTCACGATGCGATTATCAGGGCGCTTTCAGATGCAAAGAAAAGCCCTGCGGATGTTGATTTTGTTATGACGGGCGACCTTCTTGACCAGTGCGTTGGCTCCTGCTTTGCAGTTAAGGATTTGCAGATTCCGTTTATCGGAATGTATGGCGCCTGCTCAACAATGGCTTTAACTCTCGCAAATTGCGCAATGCTTGTTGACGGCGGAGCAAAATGCTGCGTTGGAGGCGCTTCAAGCCATTTTTGCTCATCGGAAAGGCAATTCCGCTTTCCGCTTGAATACGGCGGTCAGCGCCCGCCCACAGCCCAATGGACTGTAACCGGCGCAGGCGCTGCGGTTGTTGAACAGCAATCGGAAGAAAACAAAGACCGCTCAATAAGAATAACCGCCGTTCATATCGGAACGATAACCGACCTCGGAATTAAAGACGCAAACAATATGGGAGCGGCTATGGCGCCCGCAGCGGCGAGGACTATAAGCGAGTTTTTTGAAGACACAAACAGCGATGCAAACGATTATGATTTGATTTTGACAGGCGATTTGGGGTATACAGGAACTGAACTTCTTCACGAAGTTCTTCACATGTTTTTTCCAATTTTTCAT
>JAFYFO010000029.1 GCA_017543725.1 Eubacterium sp. | reverse complement strand
TATAATCGTCGCTTGCGACCCTCAATTCGTAATTCGTCATTCGTCACTCGTAATTTTTATCGGGAGGGCGCGGATTTTTGTAATTTAAAATTGAAAATGCAAAATGCAAAATTTCGGGGCGCGGAAATGCGCCGTAATTATGCGGTTCGTTTCATTTAAACGCCAATATAATATTTGGTAATCAATGCGGTGCGTCGAGGACGCCGCACCCTACAATTGTCCGAGCGAAGCGAGTAACCGAAATTCGTAATTCGTCATTCGTAATTCGTAATTATTTTAGTCGAGCCCGAAATTATGAATCAGCCCTTCCCTGTTTCGCCAGTCTTCTTTAACCTTAACCCAGGTTTTAAGATTGACTTTTATTTCAAAGAAATTTTCCAAATCCTGCCTTGCATAGGTTGAAATCTTTTTGAGCATTGCGCCTTTCTTGCCGATAACCATACCCTTATGGTTTTCTCTTTCGCAGTAGATAACCGCGTCTATATCAAGGATATCCGCATCGTCGCGCTCCCTCATTTTCTCTATTGAAACAGCGATTCCGTGCGGTATTTCCTTATCCATAAGGCGAAGAATTTTTTCTCTGATAATCTCCGCGGCAAGAACTCTTTCGGGTTGGTCGGTTAAAGTGTCGTCAGGGAAGAAATGGGGGGATTCAAAAGAAAGTTTTTCCATTTCTTCAATGAGTTCTCCGATATTTTCTCCGCTTTGGGCGCAAACGGGAACAACCGCTTCAAAATCATAGAGTTTTGAAAAAGTTGAAATTCTTTCAAGAAGCGCAGTTTTATCAGGGAGCATATCAATCTTGTTTATCGCAAGGATAACGGGAACTTTCAGGCTTTTGAATTTTTCAATAAGTTCCGCTTCGCCCTTTTTGATTTCGCCCTTTGCCTCGGTTACGAATAAGCAGGCGTCAACTCCGCCTATGGATTCGCCGACCGCTTTATTCATATTCTCTCCGAGTTTATTATGGGGCTTGTGATAGCCCGGGGTATCGGTGAAAACAAGTTGGATATCCCCTTTTGTTAAAACGCCCATAATCTTCGTTCTTGTTGTCTGAGGTTTTGATGAAACAATTGCAATTTTTGTTCCAAGCATTTTATTGAGTATCGAGGATTTGCCGACATTGGGGCACCCGACTATTGCAATAAACGCGGTTTTAGTCATTATTCTTCTCCGTCATAATATGAGTTATCTCTTTTAAGCCCGATTTTAGTTAAAATCTTTTCTTCTTTTTCACGCATATGAACTTCTTCAATGCCGCCGAGTTCATGGTCGTAGCCGAGAAGATGAAGCATTGAATGAACGGTTAAAAACCCGATTTCACGCTGAACGGAATGATTATAGAGTTTTGCCTGCTCCAAGGCTTTTTCGGCGCTTATAACAATATCGCCGAGGAGTTTTGCCCCACTTGACGGATTGATATCAAACTCTCCGTTTTCGCCCAGCGGAAAGGATAAAACATCTGTTTCCCTGTCGATATTCCTGTGGAGTTTATTCAGTTCGTGAATTGCTTTGTTATCAACGAATGTAACGCTGATTTCCGACTTGCCGTCTATTTTTTCCTCGTTCAAAACGGCTTTGCAGCAGCGTCGAACAAGCAGTTTTGTTCCTCGCGGAAGTTCAACTTCTTTTTGCTCATCAGAGATTAAAACCTTTGCCTGAATCATTTTTTATTTTTCTCCTCATATTTTTCATACGC
The DNA here is from genome assembly GCA_017543725.1 of Eubacterium sp. Lineage (GTDB taxonomy): Bacteria > Bacillota > Clostridia > Oscillospirales > Acutalibacteraceae > Eubacterium_R. The sequence goes on along the minus strand of JAFYFO010000029.1, from coordinate 87 downwards.
TTTGATGATATCCTGCACAAGTCTGTGGCGAACAACATCTTTTTGATTAAAATATGTTATTGCTATATCGTCAACATCTTTTAAAAT
>JAFYFO010000302.1 GCA_017543725.1 Eubacterium sp. | reverse complement strand
TTCTCAAATGCCTGCTTTGCCTGGCTTTCCGTATAGTTATATATATTCGGAACTGAAATATCGTCTATCGAAGCAGAAACGGTTAAAACAACCTTTGAGCCGCTTTGAACCTTAGTTCCCTCCTGCGGATTCTGCGCGACGATAACGCCGGGCTGAACAGAATCTGTTTGCTCATATTCAGCAGTGAACTGATAATCATAAATATTGCTTGAAATCAGTTCGTCATATGATAAGCCAACGAAGTTTTCAATCTTATGGGTTGTTGCGTTCATATTGTTTGTTACAGCCATAACAAGAAGAACTATCGCAGCAATAAGAATTATAACGCCGATAACAATTGCAGTTGCAATCTTTTTCTTTTTATTCGGGTCTGTTTCATCCTCATCATAAACTTCTTCGTGGTAATCATACTTAGGAATGAAACCGCGGTTTCTTGAATCGGATTTTGCAACTCTTGTCGGATTTGAATCAAATTTTGAAACATAATTAAAGAGAGTTCGCGGATTATTGATTATTTCTTCAATATCAATAAGCATTTCGCTTGCAGTCTGATATCTGTCGATAGGATTTTTCTGCATTGCGTGAATACAAATCTGTTCAAGTCCCAAAGGAATTTCGGGATTGATATCGGTTAATCTTTTTGCATCGTTCTGAACCTGCATAAGCGCAACTGAAACCGCTGAATCCGCGTCAAACGGAACTGTTCCCGAAAGCATTTCATAAAGAACAACGCCGAGTGAATATATATCCGCTTTTTCATCGGTTGGCTCGCCCTTTGCCTGTTCGGGCGCGATATAGTGAACGGAGCCGATTGCCTCTTCGGTTAAAGTTTTGGTATCGCTTCTTGAAAATCTTGCAATACCGAAATCAGTAACCTTGATATTGCCGTTTGAAAGAAGAATTATATTCTGGGGTTTGATATCCCTGTGAACAATTCCTTTATCGTGAGCGTGCTGAACGGCTTTTAATATCTGGGTCATAAAGAAAAGCGCATCGTTCCAGGTTATTGCTCCCTGCTTATTGATATATTCCTTTAAAGTTATTCCGTCGATATACTCCATAACAATATACTGAAGTCTTTCGCCGAAATTAACATCGTAAACCTTAACAATATTGGGATGGGATAAAAGAGCAATTGCTTTTGATTCATTCTTGAATCTTCTCTTGAAATCCTCGTTTTTCGCAAATTCATCCTTAAGTATTTTAACGGCAACAACTCTGTCGTCAATATTATCATAAGCCTTGTAAACAACAGACATTCCGCCAACGCCGATTATCTCCTGAACTTCATATCTGCCGTCAAGCCTTTTTCCAACATAGTTTTCCATATATCCTATTAACTCCAATTATCGAATTTATTTAGAAACAGCAACAACGGTTATATTATCACCGCCGCCGTTTTTATTTGCTCTTTTAACAAGACGGTCCGCAAATGCGTAGTACTGCCCGTCTTCAATATCGCTGAGAAGTTCGCTTGTTGAAACGAAATTCGAAAGTCCGTCAGTGCAGAGAATCAATGTTGATTTATCGCCGAAATCAAGTTGGTCGAAATCTATTTCAATTCTCTTATCAACGCCGACAGCCCTTGTTATAAGGTTTTTATTCGGGTGATGCTCCGCTTCCTCGGCGGTTATCTGACCCTTATCAACCAAATCCTGAACAACACTGTGGTCGGTTGTTATCTGGCGCACGCAGCCGTTTTCGGCAATATACGCTCTGCTGTCGCCTGCGTGGGCAATATAAACTGAGCCGTCTCTGACAATGGCGCAAACAACAGTTGTTCCCATTCCGCTTAAATCGGGCTGTTCAACAGCCATATCAAAAACTTCAATATTAGCGGCGGTTATCGCAGAGTCGAGAAGATTTCTGATTGAAGAATCCTTCATTTTTTCGTTATAGCAGGAAGTTATTTTATCACTGATAACCTTAACTGCAAGTGCTGAAGCAATATTTCCGCCTGCAGCGCCGCCCATTCCGTCGCAAACAACAGCCCAGGCAACTTCGCCCGGTAATTCACCGACTGCGTAAGCGTCCTGATTGCTTTCTCTTACCATTCCTTTATCGGTTTTTGCAACAATTTTCAAGTTTATTCACCGCCCTGTTTCTTTCTGCGGAGTTGTCCGCAGGAGGCATTTATATCTTTGCCGAGTGTTCTTCTTATTGTAGCATTAATTCCTTTTGATTTCAAGATTTCAAGGAAAGAATTAACATCCTTTTGTTCACTTCTGACATTTCCTCTTTCTTCAACATCATTAACCGGAATAAGATTGATATGACAGTTGAAGTTTCTGAGTTTTTCAGCAAGTTCTATCGCACATTCTTTTGAATCGTTAACGCCCTTAACAAGAGTGTATTCAAAAGAAATGCGCCTTGAGGTTTTAGCATAATAATCCTTGCAGGCTTTTATAACTTCGTCAACGCCGTATTTATCATTAATCGGCATTGTTTTGCTGCGGATTGAATCGTTTGGCGCGTGGAGGGAAATAGTCAGCGTTATGGGAATATCTTCCTCCATAAGTTTATATATCTTATCAACAAGTCCGCAGGTTGAAAGAGTTATATCGCGCATTGAGATATTCAGCGAATTTTCGTTATTGACATTTCTAATAAATTTCAAAACATTATCGTAGTTATCAAGCGGCTCGCCGATTCCCATAAGAACTATATGGGAAATTCTTATTCCCAAATCCTTCTGCGCCGCGTGCAACTGGCTTTCCATTTCACCGCTCAGAAGATTTCGCTTGAATCCCGCAAGGGTTGAGGCGCAGAATTTGCATCCCATTTTGCAGCCAACCTGACTTGAAACGCAGATTGTGTAGCCGTATTTATATTTCATTATAACTGATTCAATATATTCGCCGTCGTGCAGTCTAAAAAGATATTTAACGGTTGAATCAATTTTTGAAACATATTTATCTTCTATAACGCAGGAGGAAATATAATAGTTTTCGCTCAGTTTATTTCTTAATTCCTTTGATAAATCAGTCATTTCATCAAAGGAAGAAACGCCTGTTTTATGAAGCCATTTATAAATCTGCTTTGCCCTGAAAGACGGCAGATTCATCCCTTTAACGGCTATATTCAGTTCATCAGAAGATAAAGATTTAATATCAGTCATTTTTCTTTTCAATTACGGCATAGTAAAAGCCGTCTCCGCCATTGGCACTCGGAAAGATTGTTTTATCATAAATCAAAGAGAAGTTTTGGTTTTCTTCAAGGAATTTTAAAACAACCTTTTCATTTTCTTTTTTATTAAGAGTGCAGGTTGAATATATTATTCTTCCTCCTGCTTTGAGATATCTGCAGGAGGTTTCAAGAATTTTCTGCTGAAGCAGAGGAAGTTCTTTAACACTGTCAAGTTCCTTATATCTGATTTCGGGCTTTCTTCTTATAATTCCGAATCCCGAACAAGGAACATCACAAAGAATCTTATCGGCAAACGGAATATCCTCATTAAAAACTTCGGCATTATTAACGCTTGCTTTGATATTCTTCAAACCAAGCCTTTGAGCGCCGTTTTTAATCAGATTAACCCTGTGTTCATAAATATCAAAGGCATAAACTTCGCCTTTGCCCGTCATCCCTTCAGCAATCGTAAACGCCTTTCCGCCGGGCGCTGAGCAGATATCAAGAACAGTTTCGCCTTCCTTTGCCTCAAGCGCTTTTGCACATTCAAAGGAACTTTTATCCTGAATATGAAACAGACCGTCTGCAAAGGGTTTTATTTTTGAAACATCAAATGATGAAAGAATTCTGACAAGTTCGCCATCAACTTCACATTCAACCGAAGAGTTCATAAGTTCATATGAGAGTTCATCGGAATCAACATAGAGTTTATTCGGAACAGCAAAAACAGGCGCTTTTAGATTCATCGCTTCAAGAATTTCCTCGCAGTTTTCTTTTCCGTACATCTTATTCCACATATTAATAAGATTCTGAGGGCAGGAAAACTTAACAGACAAATCATCAAGGGAATCTATATCAATTCTGTTATCATCAATTTTATGAAGAACTGCGTTAATAACGCCTTTATAAAACCCCTGCCCCGTTTGCACCGCAAGTTCAACAGATGTGTTTATTGCGGCAGAGGGCGGAACTTTATCCATAAAATATAGTTGATATGCACCGATATATAGAATCGTTTTAACCTTTGGTTTAACCCTTGTTTTAAGATAGGGAGAAATAAGATAATCAAGTGTTAGTTTTCTTTCGATAACGCCCATAACAAGGCTGTTGACAAAAGCCTTATCCTTGCTGTTTAAATCCCTGACGGAATTTTCTATTGCAAGATTTGAATAAGCGTTTTCATTTCTTATCTTTGAAAGAACTTCAAAGGCAATAAGTCTTGAATTTTTCATCGTCTTCTTCCGCCTGAAATAACGAGGAGCAATCTGAGCATTGTTGCAAGTGCGGAAGCAAGCGCCGCAACATAGGTTAATGCCGCCGCTGTTAAAACCTTTTTGGCGCCGACATATTCTTCTGCATCAAGAAATCCGTAGTTTTCAATACATTCAAGCGCTCTTTTGCTTGCGTTAAATTCAACAGGAAGTGTTATGAGTTGGAAAAATGCAACGAAGCCGTAAAGCGCAAGTCCCAACAGAGCAAGAATTTCCGAATTGATAAACATTCCGATTATGCAAAGAGGAACTCCGAGTGATGAGCCTATTCTTGTTGCCGGAATAACAAAATTTCTGAGTTTCAGCGGTGAATAATCCTCTGCATGCTGAACAGCGTGACCTGCTTCGTGACAGGCAACGCCGATAGCGGCAATACTGTTTGAATCATAAACATCGCTTGAAAGGCAGATAACCTTTCGTGAAGGGTCGTAATAATCCGTTAAGGTTCCGCTGATACGCTGAATTTTAACATCGGATATGCCGTTGAGCTGAAGCAATCTCCAAGCCGCATCAGCGCCCGTCATATTGCTTTTGCTGATAACGGATGAATACTTTTTGAAATTGGTTTTAACCTTCAGCTGACATAT
>JAFYFO010000301.1 GCA_017543725.1 Eubacterium sp. | reverse complement strand
GATCTCTCTTGCGCCGGTACCGATATCACCAGCCGGTACGTCGGTGTCAGCGCCGATATACTTCTGCAGCTCTGTCATAAAGCTCTGGCAGAAGTGCATGATCTCGTTGTCGCTCTTGCCCTTCGGGTCGAAATCGGAGCCGCCCTTACCGCCGCCGATTGGAAGACCTGTTAAAGAGTTTTTGAAAATCTGCTCAAATCCGAGGAATTTTATAACCGAAAGGGTTACGCTCGGATGAAGTCTTAATCCGCCTTTATAAGGACCGATTGCAGAGTTGAACTGAACTCTGAATGCGCGGTTAACATGAACCTGACCGTTATCATCAATCCACGGAACACGGAAACGGAAAATTCTTTCAGGCTCAACAAGTCTTTCAAGCAGAGCAAGTTTTCTGTATTTTTCCTCGTTAGCGTCTATAACGGGACGAAGGGAATCAAAAACCTCTTCAACTGCCTGAAGGAACTCAGCCTCATTGCCGTCCCTTCTTCTTAAGAACTCCATTACTTCATCAACATATGCCATAATTCTTTCCTCCTGAAAACAGATAAAGGCACCTATGCCATATATAAATATGCACAGACGCCTTTGCCTTTTGATTATTGATTTTTGATAAAAAAACAGGGTCTTTGAGCGTTGACTCAAAGACCCCATTGCCTTTACGAGAATAAATTTTACACCAAAACTTTTCACTTGTCAAGCATTTTTTCAAATTTTTCTTGACAAGTGTTTGAGCGTAATATATATTATTAGTATGAGCAAAGGCGTTCATTAATTTCGGGATTTCCCGCTTTTAATGGGCGCATTTTTAATACAAAAGAGGTTTTTAAAATGACATACACAAAAGATGAAGTTATTCAGTTTTGCATTGAAGAAGATGTTAAATTCATTCGTCTTGCATTTTGCGATGTTTGGGGCAAGCAAAAAAATATTTCAATAATGGCTGATGAACTTGAGCGCGCTTTCGGCTACGGAATTGCTCTTGACGGCTCCGCCATTGCAGGCTTCGGAGGCGAAGTTCATTCTGATTTGCTTCTTCATCCCGACGCCGACACTCTTGTTATTCTTCCCTGGCGGCCCGAGCAGGGAAAGGTTGCAAGAATGTTTTGCAGCATAACCTATCCCGACGGCAGACCCTTTGAATGTGATACAAGAACGCTTCTTAAAAATGCTGTTGAAGACGCTGAAAAAGCAGGGTTCAGTTTTTATTTCGGCGCAGAGCAGGAATTTTATCTTTTTAAACTTGATGAAAACGACGAGCCGACGAAAATCCCCTACGATAAGGCAGGATATATGGATTTGGCTCCGTTTGACAGGGGCGAAAATATCCGCCGTGAAATATGCCTTACTCTTGAGCAGATGGGAATCAATCCCGAAAGTTCTCACCACGAAGAAGGACCCGGACAAAATGAGATTGATTTCAGATATTCCGACCCTCTGACTGCCGCAGACAATGTTATGACACTTCAGACCGTTGTTAACACAATTGCGCACAGAAACGGATTATTTGCGGATTTCTCGCCAAAGCCGCTTGATGACAAACCGGGAAACGGATTTCATATCAATGTTTCTGTCAGAAGTGAAAACAATAATCAGAATTCAATGGCGTTTATGATTGCAGGCGTTCTTGATAAGGCAGTTGAAATGACAGCCTTTCTCAACCCAACGGAAAAATCATATGCACGCCTCGGCAACAACAAAGCGCCGAGATATGTTTCGTGGTCGAGTGAAAACCGCTCCCAACTTGTTCGAATTCCT
>JAFYFO010000028.1 GCA_017543725.1 Eubacterium sp. | reverse complement strand
GATGATAAACAACTTGCGTTTGTTGTTAATCTTCTTAACAATCGTCCTCGAAAACGTCTTGGTTTTAAAACTCCTAACGAGGTTCTTTCCTCTTATTTGTTAAAGTGTTGCACTTGAATTGACAATCTATCATTCGTAATTATTCTTCGGGCGGATGATATCCGCCCCTACTGTTTTCGTTATCAAAACTCAAATGATTCAATAATGCCCTCAAAGGTGTCAACAACATAGATATAATTGCCGATATAAACGCATCTGTCGCACTGCTCAAGTTTATCCGAAGCATATCTTTTATCAATATTGATTTTGCCTTTTTCGGCGCTGAAAACAAGCGCGCCGCAGCCGTTTGCTTCCTCCTCCCAAAAATTGGCGGGAATTGCGAAATATCCCTTTTCCTTGTTTTGCATAAGCGCCTTATGGTTATACTGAACTTCGCTGTCGATGCTGTTGAGTTCTTTTTCATCAATAACCTTCGGTTTTGCAGGATTGCTGATATCAAAAAGCGCAAGTTTAAGTCCGTCAACCGCCTCGCTGAACTCATCATCCTCTATTTCTTCAGTGGCATAGCCTATGCCGAGCAGAGTTTTTTCATCAATCGGATGAAGCAGGGTTGAAAAGCCGCTGATTTTAACCTCGCCGAGAATTTCGGGCTTTTTCGGGTTGCTCAAATCAATGATGAAAAGCGGGTCCGTTTTCTCATAGGTTATAACATACGCCGTATCGCCGATAAAGCGCACCGCCTCAATATGTTCATTCTTCGCAAAGCCCTTCACCCTGCCGAGTTCTTTAAGTTTCTTATCAAAAACATAGAGAACATTTATATCCTTGCCCTCTTTGCTGACGGTTGTTGTTGCAAGCCTGAAACAGCCGTCTTTTTCATCCATTGAAAACTGATTATTGATATTGCCCTTAACTCTGCAGGTTGCTTCAAGTTTAATATTTGTTTTATCAAGGGAATATTTTATAACAGTGCTTTCGGGAGAATAAACTCCGTTATAATAGAAGGCGTTTGAATAATTTGCCCCTGCGATATAAAGATTATCTTCACTGCAGAAAACATTATTTGCGCAGCCGATAACCGCTTTTGTTTTCTTTGCCTTAATGCCCTCAGTTGTATCCAAAGCGCCGACAACCGTATAGTTCCCCTCGCTGCATTCTTTAACAGCGCAGATATCCTCAACGGGAAGTTCGCTGAATTTCCCGTCCTCACCTGTGCATCGGGGAATATTGCTTTCATTTTTATAATAGAAATAACTTGCCGTGTTTGAAATCAGATAAACATAGTCCCCTATCATTCTTGATGAAATATAATGTCCGCTCTGGGAATAGTCATATTTGCTCTTTGGATTGCTCTTATCGGAAATATCAAAAACATCAATATATGTTCTTGATGAATAGCCGCCTTTTTTATTGAAATCCTCCTCTGTTGAAACAACTATAAGATTATCATCCTTTATAAAGAATTCATTGGGATATTTGCTGTCTTTCAGTTTTGCGCCGGAAAACTCCACAGTTTTTCCGTTTTCCGCCTTTGCAATTGAAATAAGGCTGACGCGCGAATAATCCTTGCCCTGCGTTTCCGTTTTATAATAGATATATTCGCCGTCTGTTTTAACTATATCGGCCTCGTCAACCGAGTCAAGTTGCTTATAGGTTTCCGAATGGGAAGAAGGCGCGGCGCCGACTGCCGCGCTGTCGGTGGCGGTCTCATAAGCAAAATCGCCCGACTTGGCAGTGTCGTTTTTGAAAAAGCGAGTTATCCCCTCTTTATCCTCGGGAAGCCTTTCCTTCATCAGTTTTTCTATTTCGTCGTAACTCTTGAAATAGATTAAATCATCGCTTTTTTCTCCGCTCTGAACAGATGAGGGATTATTATTTTCATCGGTTATTTTGCCGTTATTATAATGATTGACGGCAGTCAGTGAAACAACAACCAAAGCAATTGCCGCCGCAATGCTTAGGGCAGTTTTGAAAAAGCGCCTGTTATTCTTCGGAAACTTAACGATTTTTTCAGCGCCTGCCTTTTCATCAAGTTTTGCTTTAATACTATCCTCGCTGAGCGCCTCGGGTGCGCCTATGTTTTCGCTAT
>JAFYFO010000300.1 GCA_017543725.1 Eubacterium sp. | reverse complement strand
TTCAACAATATGTATGTAATAAATGCGGTGCAAAGTGTTCAAAAGAAATTGGTTTTGGTGCGCACAGTTTTGATGAAAGTGTGATTACAAAAGAACCTACTTGTGTGAATTATGGTGTCAAAACATATACTTGTATAGTTTGCAGAACAACAAAGACGGAAACCGTGCCAGCAACAGGTATACATAAATATGACAAAGGCGTGATTACAACATCACCTTCTTGTACAAAGACAGGCGTCAAGACATATACTTGTACTGTTTGCGGAGCGACTAAGACAGAGAGCGTTCCAGCAACATATGAACACTCATATAATAGAGGCGTGATTACAATATCGCCTACTTGCACAAAGACGGGCGTTAAAACCTATACTTGTATTGATTGTGGTGATAAAAAAACAGAAATTGTTGATAGTCTAGGTCACAATTATAAAGGAAATATTAGTACCGCTCCAACTTGTCTATATGATGGATTGTACAACTATACTTGCTCACGATGTGGTCATTCATATACTAAGGTAATCGAAAAGCTCGGTCATAATTATATTAAAAACATTACTAAAGCAACGCCTAAGAAAAACGGAAAGATTGTAACTAAGTGCTCACGTTGTTCTGCGGGCAGCACTAAAACAATTGCTGCGCCACGCTACGTTTATCTTTCTGCTTATACTTATGAGTATAACGGGAAGGTGAAAACGCCGAAGGTCGAGGTGTTTGACGGTAACGACGAATTGGTGAAGCCTTCAAGCTATTCGGTTACTTATTCCAAGGGCAGAAAAAAGCTTGGAACATATACTGTTACGGTTAAATTTAAGGGTAATTATTCCGGTACATCTAAGAAAACCTTCACAATCACGCCAAAGCGTGTGAAAATGAAGACTATAAAAGTAAAGGCAGCATCAACAGAAGAAATTGAGGTTTCCTGGGCGAAGGTAAAAGGTGTTGACGGATATGAGGTATATCGCCTGAGTAACAAAGATAATGAATATAAGCTTTATAAAAATACCACTAAAAACAGAATAAAGATAAAACGAGATTCTAAAAAGTATAATGATGTTCATTTTGCTATAAAAACCTATAAGAAGGTAAGTAAGAAAACATATAGAAGCTATTATACCTATGAGTACGGATGGGTTAAGCTGTCTGCACCAAGCTTTACGGTTGAACAGGAGGATTTTAATGAGTTTACACTGCATTTCTCATATAGAGATTTTTATGATGTTCAGGTAAGCAATAACAAAGATTTCAGTAATTCCGACAGCGATCGTACTAAGAATAAGTGGACAAAGTCCTATAGGCAAAGCTGTAAGCACCTAACTCTAAATAATGCAAAAACAAACGAGAAATACTATATCAGAGCAAGAAAATACTACTATAACAAAAACGAAAAGCTTGTTGTAGGACCATGGAGTAAGGTGAAGACTGTAAGAGCATATTAATCATAATTGCGTCGCAGACCTTTAACTACACTCTTCACTCTCCACACTCAACTCTCAAAATAAAAACTGTGCAAAATCAAATGCACAGTTTTTATTTTGTGTAGAAAAGCGTATCCTTCGGGGCTCTTGAAAAGCGGTAAACCGAAAACTCAATTCCAAGCGCTAAATAAATGCAAAGCGAGGAAGAACCGCCCGATGAAAACAGGGGAAGGGTTATTCCTATGCAAGGCAGAAGCGAAAGTTCCATACCGACATTAACGAGAACCTGAGCAAAAAGCATAACCGCAATTCCGCAGCACATAAGATATCCAACATTATCCCTTGCGCTGATTCCCGTTTTAATCATTCTAAGAATGAGAAAACCGAGAAGAAGAATAACCGCAAGCGCTCCGATAAATCCGAGTTCTTCGCCTGCAACGGTTAAAATCATATCGTTTTGATTTTCGGGAACTCCGCCGATTTTTGCCTGAGTCATATCGCCGTGAAGATAACCCTGACCGAGGAGTCCGCCCGAGCCGATTGCTATTTTTCCCTGAGTTTGCTGATACATAACATCTTCAAACTGCTCCGGATAGAAAAGGGCAACAATTCTCTGCCTTTGAATTCCTCCGATAATTCCGAGTTTCCAGGCAAGAACGAAGCCAACAATCATAGCGCAGATTCCCGCAACGAAATATCCGATATTAACCCTTGCGAAAAAAAGCATTCCGATAAACATAACAAGGAAAATCAGCGCGCTTCCTGCGTCACCGGTTAAAATAACAAGCCCTATCGGTATTGCGCCGTGAATAACAAGGGGAATAATCGTTTTGAGTTTGTTGATTTTATCCCTGACCAAATCAAGATGATAACTGAAAGATATAATAAAACCGACTTTAAGAAGTTCCGAAGGCTGGAAATAGAAGATTTTCAAATCAAGCCAGGATTTTGCGTCTTGCCTTGCAGAGGGCGCAACTCCGAAAAAGAGTGTGAAAACCATTAGTCCAACGCAGCCTGCGGCGATTATCGGCCATAGTTTTGAGATGATTTCATAGTCTATATTTGAAACGATTATTGCAATAATCAAGCCCATTGCAACGGAAACCGTCATCGCTCTGACATCGGAAGAAATAATTTTTCCGCCCGAGAGATTTTTATATGTTGCACTGTAAACAAGGGCAAGCCCGTATGCCGAGGCAATAAGCGCAGAAAAGAGAGTTATGAAATCAAAACCTTTCAGAAATGATGAAATCGACTTTTCTTTTTCTATTAAGTTTTTCATTTCGTCTCCTTTCTTTAATACATTATATAAGCAATTCATTTGATTTTCAATATATTATTTTATTTTATTGTTGGAATATTTGATATTATGTGATATAATACTACCCGAAAAAAGCAATAAAGACATCAAGGAGTTAAACTAATGCTAACGGATATTGAAATTGCTCAGCAGGCAAAAATGAAAAAAATCGGCGAAATAGCAAAAAGCGTTGGTATATCTGAGGATGATATAGAGCCCTACGGCCACTATAAAGCAAAACTATCAGAGAGCGTTTTTGAAAAATTCAAAGATAAAAAAGACGGCAAACTCATTCTTGTTACAGCGGTTAATCCAACCCCTGCAGGTGAAGGAAAAACAACCATTTCAATCGGCTTGGGTCAGGCAATGCATAAAATCGGCAAAAATGCGGTTATCGCGCTTCGTGAGCCCTCGCTCGGTCCTGTTTTCGGAATCAAGGGCGGCGCGGCAGGCGGCGGATATTCCCAGGTTGTTCCGATGGAGGATATCAATCTTCATTTCACCGGGGATATGCACGCAATAACAAGCGCAAATAATCTTTTATGCGCAATGCTTGATAATCATCTTCATCAGGGCAACGAACTCGGAATAGACCAGAGAAGGATTCTCATCAAGCGCTGCCTTGATATGAACGACAGAGCGCTCAGAAACACAATCTGTTCACTCGGCGGAAAACTCAACGGAATCCCGAGAGAAGACCATTTCTGTATAACGGTTGCAAGCGAAGTTATGGCGATTCTCTGCCTTGCAAGCGATATAAACGATTTAAAAGAGAGGCTCGGAAATATTCTTGTTGCGTATAAGTATGACGGCTCGCCCGTTTATTGCCGTGATTTAAAGGCAAACGGCGCTATGACAGTCCTTTTAAAAGACGCAATCAAGCCGAATCTTGTTCAGACTCTTGAAAACACCCCCGTTATTATGCACGGCGGTCCGTTTGCGAATATTGCTCACGGCTGTAACTCAGTCCGCGCAACAAAAATTGCTCTCAAACTCGGCGACTATGCAATAACCGAAGCGGGCTTCGGCTCAGACCTCGGCGCAGAGAAGTTTATGGATATAAAATGCCGATTTGCAAATCTTGCGCCCGACTGCGT
>JAFYFO010000299.1 GCA_017543725.1 Eubacterium sp. | reverse complement strand
CCCCTGTTATAACGGAATAGATTGTCATAAGATTATTGATGCCGTCTTTTCCATCTGCGTAGCGAACGCTCATTTCGCTATCAGTTACAGCGGATTTAAATTTCTTCATAATAACATTCGGCTCATCTGTCAGATAAACAACGCCCTTTGGATTCGGGTCGGATTTGCTCATTTTTGCAACAGGATTCTGAAGGCTCATAACCCTTGCGCCAGCCTTCGGGATATACGGCTCGGGAACTGTGAAAACATTGCCGTAAATGCCGTTGAAACGCTCTGCGATATCCCTTGCAATTTCAAGATGCTGTTTCTGGTCTGCGCCAACGGGAACAATATCTGCCTGATAAAGCAGAATATCGGAAGCCATTAAGCAGGGATATGTGAAAAGACCTGCATTAACATTATCGCTGTGCTGAGCGCTTTTATCCTTGAACTGGGTCATTCTGTTTAATTCGCCGAACTGAGTGTAGCAATTAAGCAGCCACGCAAGTTGGGAATGTTCGGGAACATGGCTCTGAATAAAAACTATTCCTTTTTCAGGGTCAAGTCCGAGCGCAAGAAGCATTGCATATAACTGAGTTGTTTGCTCCCTGAGTTTTGCAGGCTCCTGACGGACCGTTATTGAATGTAAATCGGCAACGCCGAATATTGTATCGAAATCCTGCTGAAAAGTCGGCCAGCCCTTCATTGCGCCGAGATAATTCCCAAGAGTGGGAATTGATGTCGGCTGTATCAGTGATAAACTTCTTTTCTTTCTTTCTGTATTTTCAGACATAATACTCTCCATATAAATCGGGTGCGGGCAAAGCCCGCCCGAAATTCGTAATTCGTAACTCGTAATTCGTAATTATTTTAGGGCTTTTGCCATTAATCTGACGCCTTTAACAATATTTTCATCGCTCGGCGTTGAAAAATTAAGCCTGATATACTGACAGGGCGCGCCCTCGTCAATCATAAAAGCAGTTCCTGGAACAACGGCAACCTTGTATTCAAGCAGTTTTTTAACATACTGCATCATATCAATTCCGTCATCAAGCCTTGCCCAGATGAAAAGTCCGCCTTCGGGACGAACATATTTTATAAAATCAGCGCAGTATTTATCAAGGCAATCGCACATAAGATTGAGTTTTCTGCGATAGATTTTCTGAATATCAAAAATATGTTTATCAACATCGTATTCATCAAACCATCTTGAAACAATCATCTGATTCAAAACGCCCGTGTGAACATCGGAAACCTGCTTCGCAATAGTAAATGCAGGAACGATATTTTTTGGTACAACTGCATAGGCAACCCTGATTCCCGGGGCTAAAATCTTTGAAAAAGAGCCTGCGTAGATAACTATTCCCTCGCTGTCCATACTCTTGATTGAAGGAAGGTTTTCGCCCGCCGTTCTGAGTTTGCCGTAGGGGTCGTCTTCAAGAATAATCAGGCCTCTTTTCTTTGCAAGTTCATACATAGCCTTTCTTTTTTCAAGGCTCAGCGTTGTTCCGCCGGGGTTTTGAAAATTCGGGATTGTGTAGATAAATCTTGCGTCGGGATTCTCTTCAATCGCCTTTTCAAGTTTGGTGATATTCATTCCGTCGTCGTCTATTTCAACTCCGACAAGTCTGCAACCGTGGGAGCGAAAGCAATTGAGAGAGCCGATAAAAGACGGCTCTTCGCAAATAACGGCGTCGCCCTTTGAAGTTAAAACCCTTGTTGCCAAATCCATAACCTGAGTTCCGCCCGAGGTTATGATAATCTCTGAATTATCAAAAGAGATATTATCATTTTTCTCAAGCCACTTTTTTAGAGTGTTTCTGAGCGGCTCATAACCTTCGGAAACTCCGTAAACGAGCGCCGAAACAGGATTTTCTTCAAAAATTTCGGCTGAAATCTTTTTAACTTCTTCGCAGGGAAAAGCGCTTGTGTCGGGTGAACCGCCGGCAAAGGCAATCATTCCCGGCTGACTTGTTACCTTTAATATTTCCCTCGTTGCTGAGGGCTTCATATTTGAAAAATTATCTGATATTTTAAACATTATTTCTCTTCCGGAAGTTGGTCGATACTATTATCGGCTTCTTTCAAGCCGAGTTCGTTTTTAATCTGAGTTGTTGAAACGCCGGGAGTT
>JAFYFO010000298.1 GCA_017543725.1 Eubacterium sp. | reverse complement strand
TGTTTTCATTTATAACTTCAAAACTCCAGTCGGGATAGTTCTTTTTAAAGTTTGTTATATGATTTCTTTTTCCGTGATACTTCTTTCCGCTGAGCGAACTCATTTTTGAAACGGAATAAATATAATCATTCAGACCGTCGTCATATTCATATTTGAATTTTCCGAGAAAAGCCTCCTGGAGCATAAGAAGATAGCCTTCGGTAACGCCGTATATAACGGGCTTTGCTCCGAGTTTTAAAGCGTCGTTTATAATCTGATTGACCGCATCAGTGAAATCGCCCTCGCCGAGCGGCACTGAATACGAGATATCCTGAGCAGTTCCCCATCTGCAAATAAAGAAATCTTTATAATGCGCTATCTGAACGGAATATGAATCTTTCCAGCAAAAGAGATTGCCGAAAGAATATTCGCAGTTCATTGAATTTGCGTGAGCCAAGCAGGAGTCAACCCAGGGTTTATCGCTGAGTTCGGGCTGTTTGAATTCAAGCATTTTTTAATTCCTCTTCAACTATTTCAACAATTGTTTTATGTATTTCATCAATTGAAAGCGGTTTTTCCCCGTCGGAACATTCAACAACTTTCCATCCCTGTTTATTCGCGGCATACAAAGCGGAATTTCTGCATTTTTTAAGAAATTCAACATTCGCTTCGTGAACATCTTTTTTCTCTTCGTTGCCGTTATAGCGCCTTGTCATAAGTTTTTGCGATATTTCAATCGGCATATCAAGATATATAACAAGGTCGGGTTTCGGAATTCCGATTTTTTCATATTCAAAATCAGCGCTCCAGTCAAGATATGCGTTCCACTCCGATTTATCAAGTTTTTCCATCTGATAAATGGAGTTTGAAGTTGCATATCTGTCTGCAAGGATTAAAATTCCGCTTTCATAATCCTTCTTCCATTTAAGAACGAATGAAGCAAAGCGGTCAACGGCGTAAAATGCTCCGGCTGCATATGCGTTAACAGCGTTTGCATCTTTTCCGAATTCTCCGCCGAGATACATATTGACAAGGGTGCTTGACTTTGAATCATAATCGGGAAGTTTTATCTTTTTATAAGAAATATCCTTATCGCTGAGATAATCTTCAAGCAATTTTGTTTGCGTTGATTTTCCGCTTCCGTCAAGGCCTTCAATAATAATTAATTTTCCCATTTCTTATTTTTTCTTTCAACTCGTTTTTTGTTTCCGTTTTCATCAACGATATAGGTGTTTTCAAGTTGACCTATCAGACTTGCTTTAACGGAATTTATGTATTCATTTCTTAAATTAGCCTGCTCCGCCTTTTCCTCGGGAGTTAAACCCTCGGGAGTTTTCGACTTTCTTGCAAGTTCATTTATTCTTTTGATTTTTTCTTCTTTCATCAGTCTAAAAAGTCCTTTAATTTCTTACTTCTGCTCGGGTGGCGCAGTTTCCTGAGCGCTTTTGCTTCAATCTGACGAATACGCTCACGGGTTACATTGAATTCCTTTCCGACCTCTTCAAGAGTTTTCGGATTGCCGTCGTCAAGACCGAATCTTAAAGTTAAAACCTTTGCTTCTCTCGGGGTCAGGGTTTGAAGAACTTCGGCAAGTTGTTCTTTGAGAAGGCTCATTGAAGCCGCGTCAGCAGGAGCAAGAGCCTCGTCATCGGGAATGAAGTCGCCGAGGTGGGAATCTTCTTCCTCACCAATCGGAGTTTCAAGAGAAACAGGGTCCTGAGCAACTCTTAATATCTCACGAACTTTATCAACGGGCATTTCAAGATAATCGGAAATTTCTTCCGCCGAGGGTTCGTGACCGTTTAGGTGGAGGAGTTGAGTTTTTGCTTTTTTAACTTTATTGATTGTTTCAACCATATGAACGGGAATTCTTATTGTTCTCGCCTGGTCGGCAATCGCTCTTGTTATCGCCTGTCTTATCCACCAGGTTGCATAGGTTGAGAATTTGAATCCCTTTGTGTAGTCAAACTTATCAACCGCTTTGATAAGACCGAGGTTTCCTTCCTGAATCAAATCAAGGAACTGCATTCCCCTGCCGACATATCTTTTTGCAATCGAAACAACAAGACGGAGATTTGCCTCTGCAAGGCGCTTTTTAGCCTTTGAATCATTTTCGGAAATCTTTATTGCAAGTTCGATTTCTTCTTCTGCGGTTAAAAGCGGAATTCTTCCTATTTCTTTAAGATAAACTTTAACAGGATCGTCCATTGCCGCATTATCGTTTATTGCAACTGATTCGGCGCCGTCTGTTTCTTTGGGCAAATCAACTTCAAGCGTAATTCCGTCAAGTGATTCGGCTGTGAAATCGTCGATAATGCTGATGTTTGCCGCCTCAATCTGAACATTTAAACTTTCAAGTTCATCAACATCCATATCGAGTTCAACGATTAAATTATCAATTTCCTGAGCAGTTAAATGACCCGAAGCCTTACCTTTTTCGATAAGTCTTTTAAATGCCGCCTGCTTTCTTTCTTCGTGTGATACTGAATGGTTATTCTTTTCCATAGTAGTTTTCCTCCTATGATTTATTATCTTTTATTTTAAAATCCGCTGAGTTTCTTGCTTCTGCTCGGATGGCGAAGTTTGCGGATTGCTTTTGCTTCAATCTGACGGATACGCTCACGCGTTACATTGAATTCTTTTCCAACCTCTTCAAGAGTTTTCGGAATTCCGTCGTCAAGTCCGTAGCGAAGTCTTATAACTTTCGCTTCCCTTGGCGTTAAGGTGCCGAGAACTTCGCCCAGTTGCTCTTTGAGAAGTTTTCTCGCCGCCGCTTCCGCAGGTGAAAGAGTTTCTTCATCGGGAATGAAATCGCCGAGATGGGAATCCTCTTCCTCACCGATTGGAGTTTCAAGCGAAATTGGCTCCTGGGATATTCTGAGCGTTTCCTTAACCTTATCAACCGGCATATCAAGATAATCCGCTATTTCTTCAACGGAAGGCTCGCTGCCGTTTAGATGAAGGAGTTGATTTTTCGCTTTTTTAACTTTATTTATCGTTTCAACCATATGAACGGGAACTCTGATAGTTCTTGCCTGGTCGGCAATTGCTCTTGTTATAGCCTGCCTTATCCACCAGGTTGCATATGTTGAAAACTTGAAGCCCTTTGTGTAATCAAATTTTTCAACCGCTTTTATCAGACCGAGGTTGCCCTCCTGAATCAAATCAAGAAACTGCATTCCCCTGCCGACATATCTTTTTGCAATTGAAACAACAAGACGAAGATTTGCTTCCGTCAGCCGCTTTTTAGCCTTTAAATCATCATCGGAAATCTTTATTGCAAGTTCAATTTCCTCCTCCGCTGTTAAAAGCGGAATTCTTCCTATTTCTTTAAGATAAACTTTAACAGGGTCGTCCATCGCCGCATTATCGTTTATCGCAACAGATTCCGCACCGTCGGTTTCTTTGGGCAAATCAACTTCAAGCGGTATTCCGTCGAGCGATTCTGCTGAAAAATCGTCTATAACGCTGATATTTGCCGCCTCAATCTGAATATTTAAACTTTCAAGTTCGTCAACATCCATATCGAGTTCAACAATTAAATTATCAATTTCCTGAGCAGTCAGATGACCCGAAGCCTTTCCTTTTTCAATTAGTTTTTTAAACGCCGCTTGTTTTCTTTCATCCAGTGAAACGGCAGCACTGTTTTTCTTTTCCGCCATATACTCCCCTTATATTCAGTATTATTTCTTTTTGAATAAATCCCTGAACCCGTCGTCATCAAGTTCACCGGGTGCAGAAGAGGTTTTTTTACCTGCCTCTTCATTTATTATTCGCAAACAATCCGAAAATTCTTTCTTTGCATCAAGAGAATTATTCGACCTTGCTATTATTCCCGAAAGCAAGCCCATTTCGCTGTCGCTTAAAATTCCCGAATAATTAATCAGTTCGCAGGATTCGGAGTTTTTGATTTTTTCAACAGTTATATTGAATGTGTTTCTGATAAATCCTGCGCTGAGCAATTCACTGTCGAAATCCTCGCAGAGTTTCAGACAATCGGGATATAAAATCAGCAACCCAAGCATTCTTTGTTCGGCTTTGATTAAACGAATTGAAGCGGAGGAGGCAATTTCCTCTTTTCGGCTGTTTCTTATGCTCTCATTAACAATTGATTTATATTCGCCGCTTCGGTTCCTTCTTATTTGCTTTCGCCTCATCTCGTCGAACTGCGCTTTAATGCTTCGTTTTTCAACTGAAAGTTCGTCGCTGAGCCTTGAAATATATAAATCCTGCTCAATCGGAGAAACATTTATGAGAATTTTAAGACATTCGTTAATAAAATCAATTTTTCCCTGAGTTGTTGCCAAATCGTATTTCTGCCTCAGGCTGACTATTGCAAACTCAGTTTCATTTGAAGCACCCTCAAGCATTCCTTTAAAGCGGTCTTTGCCGACATTTTTGATAATTTCATCGGGGTCTTTACCGCCTGAAAAAGCGGGGATTTTTATTTTTATATCTGTTTTACTGAAAAGTGAAACCGCTTTTTCTCTTGCTTTTTGACCTGCTTCATCATTATCATAGGCAAGAATAACTTCTTTTGCATATCTGCTGATAAGGCGAACCTGCTCCGGAGTCAGCGCTGTTCCGCATCCTGCAACGGCATTGGTAAAGCCAGCCTGATGCATTGCAATAACATCCATATAGCCTTCGCAAAGAATTATCGTTTCGCTGTTTGAATCCTTTGCAAAATTCAGCCCGAAAAGTTCGTTAGTTTTCTTATAAACAAGGGTGTCGCCGGTATTGATATATTTCGGCTTGCTGTCGTCAAGAACTCTTCCGCCGAAGGCAATAACATTTCCTCGAACATCAATAATCGGAGTCATAACCCGATTTCTGAAATTATCGTAGTACCCCTTCTGCCCTTTCTTGATAACGCCTGCTTCTTCCATATCGGATAAAGAATAGCCGAGGTTTTTCAAATGTTTTAAAAGCGCGTCCCAAGAATCGGGGGCGTAGCCGAGACCGAAGTGTTTAATAGTTTTTTCGCTCAGTCCCCTGTTTCTGAAATAATTATGACCGACAGCGCCTTTATCGCTCATCATATATGAATTGAAAAATTTTGCGCTTTCGCGGTTTATTTCAAGAATTTTTCTTCTTTTCTTTGCAAGTGAATCATCATATGTGCTTTCATCGGGCATTTGCATTCCCGCTCTGAGCGCAAGTGATTTAACAGCGTCTATATAATCAAGATTTTCAATTCTTTTGACGAAGGTTACAGCGTCGCCCCCTGCTCCGCAGCCGAAGCAATAAAAAGACTGAGTGTCTGAATACACTGTAAAAGAAGGAGTTCTTTCATTATGAAACGGGCAGAGACCGACATATGTTCTTCCTCTTTTTTTAAGAGTTACATAAGTTGAGACTACATCATATATATCTGTTTTAAGTCTTAAATCCTGAAGAAAATTTTCACTAAGCGCCATAATCTCAACTCCTTTCAGATTTTTTAATCGTTTTCTTATTCAATCCAGAATTTCGGAATAAACAACTGATTGAAAATGCGAACGCAATAAGTGTCGCTCATTCCGGCTATGTAATCGCAAACCGCTCTTTCAATGCCGTCTGTTTCTGAAATATTATAGTATTCTCCGGGCAATTCAAACGGATTTTGCATATAATATTCAAATAGTTTTTCTATCATTGCAACGGCTTTAACTTCTTCGCTCTTGCAAATGGGATTTGTGTATACAGCGTGGAACATAAAGGAATGAAGTTCCATAAAGAGTTTATAGAATTCATCGTCCATTCTTATTTTATCCTTGCTGTTTTCAACAACATTGATAACCATATTATTGATTCTTTCGCCCTTAGTCATTCCCAGAGATAGCCTTAAATCAAGCGGAATTGCCTCTTCGGTTAAAACATCAGCGCGGATAGCGTCGTCTATATCATGGTTTATATAAGCAATTCTGTCTGCAATGCGAACAATCTGACCCTCAAGGGTGAACGCTTCTTCGCCTTTTGTGTGGCAAAGAATACCGTTTTTAACTTCTTCACAAAGATTGAGACCTTCGCCGTTTTTTTCTATCTTTTCAACAACACGAACGCTTTGCTCATAATGCTTGAATTCAAATGAAGAAAGCGAATTGAGCGCTCTTTCGCCTGCGTGTCCGAAAGGAGTGTGACCCAAATCGTGGCCGAGGGCAATTGCTTCGGTTAAATCTTCATTGAGATTGAGCGCTCTTGCAATTGTTCGCGCTATCTGGGCAACTTCAAGAGTGTGGGTCAGCCTTGTTCGGTAATGGTCGCCCGACGGCGCAAGGAAAACCTGGGTTTTATGCTTGAGTCTTCTGAAAGACTGGGAATGAATAATTCTGTCCCTGTCCCTCTGGAAGCAGGTTCTTATCTGACATTCCTCTTCCGCTCTGCTTCGTCCCCTTGATTCACTCGCAAGACAAGCCCTTGGAGATAAAATCTTTTTTTCGTTTTCTTCAATTGTTTTTCTGATGCAATTCTCCAAGATTTTCACTCCTTTTTTCTTTCCTAAATAATATCTACTCAATTCTGCAAAAAAATCCTTTATTATTATTGACTATTTTTTTATTTAATATATTATTATCTTGAGGTGGGAAAAATGATTTGGTATTTTTCAGCATTGGCAGCGATTATAATTATTGCAGTATTTCTTTATTATCAGAATAATAAAATTGATATTAGCACTTACGATATTAATAGAGATAACATAGAAGGTGCGGTTAAAATAGCGCATCTCAGCGACCTTCATTCAAAACCGTTTAAAAAAGTTCTTGATAAACTTGATTTATGCAAACCGGATATCATCTGTGTTACAGGCGATTATATTAACGACAGATGCAAAAACAAGAATAAAATGCTTGATTTTGCAGAGAAACTTGTTGAAAAGGCTCCTGTTTACTACATTACAGGCAACCACGAAAGGCGGCTTGAAAACTTTGATGAAATAATGCAGGATTTAAAAAACTGCGGTTTTACGGTTCTTCTGAATGAACAGGCTGAAACAACAATTAACAATAATGAAATAAGCATTTT
>JAFYFO010000297.1 GCA_017543725.1 Eubacterium sp. | reverse complement strand
GAGTTGTCATCCAGGATTGCTGAATCTGGCGCTTATGGAATTCATAAATATTTTTCTGAGCGTTTTCAAGTGCGGTTCTGAATTCGCTGTCGGCATTTGCAAGATATTCAAAGAGTTCTTCTCTTTCAACAACCGATTTTTTGGGAGCGCTTCCGTCGAAGCGGACTGTGTATTCCCTGACAGCCTCATCTCCGCCTTCCTTAACGCCCTTGATTATTGAAGAAACCCTTTTAACAATTTTATTATCGGTTTCCTGATTGCGCTTTTTAAGCGTTTCAATGAGTTGGTATTCAATTTTACCGTTTGCTTTTGTTATTTTCATCTTGTTATTCTCCTATACCTTGCTTGCAAGTTCCAAATCACTTAAGAAATCCTGAATTTCTTTTTTTCTGAGTTTCATTGAAGCCATATTAACAATAACTCTTGCCGAAATCGGGCATATTTCATCTATAACAACAAGTCCGTTTTCTTTAAGGGTTGAGCCTGTTTCAACAATATCAACGATACCGTCGGCAAGCCCGAGCAGCGGCGCAAGTTCAACGCTGCCCTCAATTTTTATAATAGTAACATCCATTCCCTTGCTCTGGAAGAATTCCTTTGCAACCTTGGGATATTTTGATGCAACAACCTTGCGTTTATATCCCGAATAGAAATCAACTCCCTTCGGGCAGGCAAGAGCGAAGCGACATTTTCCTATGTTTAAATCAAGAACTTCAAAGAAGGAAGAGCCGTGCTCAATAATCGTGTCTTTTCCGACTATGCCGATATCGCAAACGCCGTGTTCAACATATGTTATAACATCGGGCGCTTTTGAAAGAACAGCCTCGTATTCATCAACGGGAAGAATCAGCCTTCTGCCCTTGTTTTCAAGTTCTTCGGTATTGAGCCCCATAGTTTTGAAGAGTTTAACCGAACTCTTTTCAAGTCTGCCCTTTGTTAAAGCGATTCTCAGCGGTCGCTGAGTGTTGATTGTTTCCCTCATCGCTTCGCTCAGAGCGGAAACTTCAATTGCAAATCCGATTGCGGGAGCGGGAAGCCCGAATTCACCGAGCAGATTATCATATCTGCCGCCCGAAAGAACAGTCAGCCCCGAACCTTCCGCATAGCCTCTGAAAATAACGCCTGTGTAGTAATTTGTTCGGTTAACAAGACCGAGGTCAATCATAATATAATCGCCGAGACCCTGAGCGCATAGTTCTTCATAAACGGATTTAAGATATTCAAGCGCTTCAAGCGCCTCTTTCTCGCTGTAAAGATTTATCGCTTCATCAATAACCGAAGAATCGCCGAAAAGATGTGGAAGTTTTCTTATAACATCCGTTTCCTTGCTTTTTCCGATTTCATCAAGAAAATCTCCGAGAGCGGCATAATTCTTTCTTTCAATCAGATTGCTGATTTCATTTTTGGCAGAAGCGGAAACCTCCATTTTATTAAGAATTGAACTGAAGAAAGCGGCGTTTCCTATTTCAATCTTGAACTGATTGAAATTGCATCTTTTAAGACTTTCAATCGCCATTGAAATAACTTCAATATCCGCCTCGCGGCTTCCGTCGCCGATAAACTCAATTCCGCTTTGGGAAATCACGATTGGTCTTCCGTTTAAATCCTTGCCCCTGACATAAACATTCTGATTATAATAGAGGCGAACGGGAAAATCCTCTTTTGAAAGCCTTGTTGCAACAAGGCGGGCAATCGGCATTGTGTTATCGGGACGAAGAACGGTTGTGTGTCCCTCGGAATCCGTCAGTTTATACATTTCATCCGAGGGAGTTCCCGTATTTCCGTTTCTGAAAACATCAAAAAATTCAATTGCGGGAGTTATAACTTTCCTATAATTATTCTCCTTGAATAATTCTGCAAGAATCTTTTCGATTGTGCGCCTGTCTTCACATTCTTCGAAAAGATAATCGCGGCTTCCTTCGGGAGTTAATCTTGATAATCGTTTCATTTTTATATATACCTTTCAAAGTTTCACTTTAGTGCGCTAATATGCTAACACAATAAAGTGACTATGTCAATATATAAAATATATAATTAAAAGAGTGAAATCTGTCTTGATTCGGGCAAATCGCCAAGCGCGCCAGCACTTCTCAGGGCGTCAACAACGCTTTTTCCGACTCCGGGTTCGTTTGCAAGGTCATCGGAGGCGATAAATCCGTTTGGATTACGCGTTACCGCGTCGGCAATTGAGCGCGCGGCGGTTTCGCCTATTCCGTCAATAGCGGAAAACGGAAGCCTTATTTTTCCGTTTTCTATTTTATAAATTCGCCAATCGGATTTATATAAATCAACGCTGAGAAATTCAAAGCCCCTGGCAAGCATTTCAATAACAATCTGAAGAACAACATACTGGTCTTTTTCCTTTGCGCTTGCGTCGTTGCCTTTGAGTTTGATTTCGTTCATTTTTTTCTTGACCGCCTCTTTTCCGTTAACAGCGGCAACTGCGTCTATCGCGTCGCCTCTGACGGTGAAGAAAGCGGAATAGAATTCAAGCGGATAATATATTTTGTACCAGGCAATACGCAAAGCGGCAATAACATATGCGGCAGCGTGCGCCTTCGGGAACATATATTTAATCTTGTAGCAGGAATTGATATACCACTGCTCAACTCCAACCTTTTTCATATTGTCTTCAAAAGGCGGAAGTTTTGATGTTGCCTTTCCCTTACGGGTGAATTCCATAATATCAAAGCAATCCTTGTTTGAAAGCGGTGATTTTTCGCCAGTTCTTGCTTCGTAATCCTGACATTTATGAATGAGATAAGTCATAATATCATCACGGCATCCGATAACCTCCGAAATGGTGCAGGTTCCGCCCTGAATAAGTTCCTGAGCGTTGCCGAGCCAAACATCGGTTCCGAGGGAAAGCCCTGAAATCTGGAGCAAATCG
>JAFYFO010000296.1 GCA_017543725.1 Eubacterium sp. | reverse complement strand
TTGTTTCTGTTTCATCCTCTCAGATATTTGAGGATCTGAATGCCCTCCCCGATGAAAGCAAAGCAAAACTGCCAGAATGGCACGGCGAACTTTTGATGACGGAACACGGAACCGGCAGTTACACATCAAGAGCGATAGGAAAAAGATGGAACAGAAGGAACGAACAACTTGCAGACGCGGCTGAAAGAGCCGCAGTTGCCGCAAAAATTCTTCGAAATTATCCTTATCCGCGTGATGCATTTGAAAAAGCGTGGAAAAGAGTCATCGCGCATCAATTCCACGATGATATCACAGGCACTTCCATAATGGAATGTTATAAAAAGAACTGGAATGACTATGCTGTTTCAATGAATATGTTTGCGGGTGAATATGCTGCGGCTGTCGGAGCAGTTTGCGAAAATTTAGACACATCATTCTGCAAAGGTGTTGCCGTTGTCGTAAATAATCCTCTGCAATGGGAAAGAAAAGAATCAGTCACAGCAACTGTTCTGTGGAGATCCGAGAGCAAATACGCAAAAGTTTACGGCAGAGACGGTAAAGAGGTTTTTTCGCAGGTTGTATCCTGCAAAAACGGCATATTGAAGATTGTTTTCTGCGCCGTAGTTCCGCCTTTCGGAATCAGCATATATGATATCCGTCCTTCAGATGAAAACTGCTCTCTTAAATCATCTCTTTCTGTTAAAGAAAACACATTTGAAAACGATATTATTAAAGTAACACTTAACGCAAACGGCGATATCAGTCATATCATTGATAAAAGAAATAATATTGACGCTCTTTCATCACCTATAAGATTTGCGATGATTGACAATATTGCATATACATACTGGCCGGCCTGGGAAATCAAATATAAAGACATTATCCGACCTGTCCGTGAATTTCCGAAAATCGAAAAGATTGAATTAATTGAAAACGGTCCGGCGAGAGTCGCTTTCAGAATCAGCAAAAAAAGCGGTGAAACACGGTTTTCGCAGATTATCAGTCTTGATGAAAACGCTGAATATATTAAAGTTTATAATGAAATTGACTGGCGCTCCCCTTCAACACTTCTTAAAGCTGTTTTCAACACAAGAGCGAAAAACTCAAACGCTTCTTATGACATAGGTCTCGGAAATATCACCAGAGGAAACAACACAGAAAAAGTATATGAAGTTCCCGCGCAGACTTTTGCCGATATAACGGATGAAAGCGGAAAGTTTGGTTTATCTGTATTCAGCGACTCAAAATCGGGTTGGGACAAACCCGCTGACAATCTGCTTCGTTTAACCTGTATTCACACCCCAAACGGCAGTTTTCGCTGGGAATGTTCGCAGCATCTAATGGATTTCGGACTTAACAGATTTTCTTACGGTATTTATCCGCATTCTGGCGACTGTAAAAACGGCAGTGTAAGATATGCCGCAGAGTTCAATCAGCCTCTCGCAGTTTTTGAAACAGGCGTGCATAAAGGAAATATCAACGAGAACTATTCATTTGCCGGAATAAGCGAAAACAATGTTGTTATAAGAGCAATCAAACTCGCGGAAAAAAGTGACAAAATTATAGTCAGGTTCAATGAAACCGACGGTGATAGCAAAACAGATATTCATTTCAGAATCGGAGAAGGAATTGACTCCGCCGAAGAAATAAACGGTATTGAAGAAACAATTGGCAAAGCAACAATTAAAAACGACCAACTTGTATTTGATATCGGCGCAAACTGTCTCAAATCATTTGCACTTACATTGAAACCCGTTGATATAAACAATGAATACACTTCAAAAGCAATTGACCTCCCATATAACACAAAAGTAATAACCGCAAACGGCAAGGGTGCGGATTCAACAACCTCCGACGGAATATCAATTCCGTATGAAATAATTCCCGGCAGTATTTCTTCGGGAGGCGCAGTGTTTCCGATTAACAAAGGGGAATTCAACGCTGTGTTCAGTGAGAACAAAGCAAGAGTTTTACCTGACGGCAGCAAGAGACTGCACCTGCTTTGTGTGTGCACAAAACAGTCAAAACTGAAAGTTGTTTTTGACGGTGTTTACGCTGAAAGAACAGTCCCATGCAGCAAAGGTAAAATCGGAGGTTGGGATTTATACGCTTTACAGGAAACAGGGTTTGTCAGGAAAGACAATGTCGCTTATGAGGTTACTCACACTCATAATCCCGAAGGCGATATAATTGACGAGCCGTTATATCTTTACCGCTTCACCTTTGACATTCCCGAAAGCGCTGTCAGTTTTATAATTCTTCAAAGTCCGGATGTTTATGTGCTGTCAGCTGTTGCCGATAAAGAAAG
>JAFYFO010000295.1 GCA_017543725.1 Eubacterium sp. | reverse complement strand
TGTTCAGGAAGCATTTTTGGTTTATTATAAGCGCCTGCTTAGCGGTGAATCCTTCGAAAACCCAAGGGCGTTTTTATACAAAACCGCAAACAATATGGTTTCAAGAGCAAAAGAGGAATATTATAAAAACGCGAAAAGGAGCAAAAGCCTTGACGAGGCTGAGAACATAGCGGTTTTTATTGAAGAAACAAGCGAAGATGAACTCAATTATGATGAAATCAAAGAAAAACTGATAAAAACTCTCAGCGAGGAAGAGCAGCGGCTTTATAAAATGAAATATGAAAAAGGCTTGAAACTTAGCGAGATAGGAAAAGAACTTAATATTAATCCTGCTGCGGCGGCAAACCGACTTGCCCGGCTAAGGGTTAAAATCAAAAGCAGGGTTTCGCCTGTTTTGGAAGAATACAGGAAAGGGGGCGGTTAAATGGAACTTGCAGTAAACAAAAAAACACTGAGCAGCGTTTATGATGATAAAAGTTTTTTAAATGAAACCGTTAATTTATTAAACAGCATTATAGATGAAGAACTTGAAAAGGAAGTTCCCGACTGTGATTTGATTGATGAATGCATAAGCACTCTTGATTTAATTCAGACAGCCGAAAATCCCACCCTTGCGCTTCACCTTGTTTTAAGCAAAAAAGAGGTAATAAACTATTGCAGAAAAAATGCAAAATCAAAAAACCTTAAAAAATCTGTTGCAGCAGCAATGATATTGGTAATTATCGGCTCTTCTGCTGTGTTTACACTTTCGCCCAAAGCGGTTAAAAGCGCTCAGAGTTTTTTTGAAAGCATATCGGCATTTCTGTTTGAAAAAGCAGATGAAACGGAAAGTGGCGACGATAAAATCAGTTCTATTTACGCAACTTTCCCCGAAGGGACAGCGTTTAAGACTAAAACCGCAAACAATATAACGCTTGAAAACGTTGTTATAACCGCAATTTACAACGATTCAAAAACAAAGGAAATTCCGCTTTCCGACTGTCAAATCAGCAAAACCGAAGAGAAAGACGGCGAAAAAAAATATGTTCTTGTTGTTATATCCTACAAAGGCTGCGCCTGCAGTGTTGTTTATGAAATGGAGGAGTAATTTTGAAAAAGATAATTAGTTTTATACTTTCAATATTAATGATTTTATCAGTCAGTCCCGTTTCTGCGCTTGCAGATGTAATAACAAGCAACGACGGCGATTGGGAATACAGAACGGTATACGAGCATTTCGGAAAAACTTATGTTGAAATAACAAAGTATAACGGAACAGAGGATTGTGTTACCGTGCCGAATAATATTGCCGGAAACACGGTTATTGGTATTGGCGGAGGAATAACCGCAAACGATATTACAATATCAGAAGGCATAAGGTATATAGGAAACAAAGCGTTTAATAATGCAGAGAATTTGAGATTGACACTTCCTTCAACACTCGAATATATTTCAAGAGCCTTTACATATGCAAGTATATCCGAAATGAATTTTCCTGAGGGGCTGATTGGAATTGAAAACCATGCTTTTGGTAACGCAAACTTCACAAACAAAGATATTGTTCTTCCTGAAAGCTTAAAGTATTTGAATCCCATGGCGTTTTCGTATGCAAACATCAATTCAATATACATAGGAAAAAACACAATGCTTACCGAATTCAAATATAACTCAGTTTCAGGGTTCAGCGATTACGATATCGGAGGCTATGCATCGAGAAAGCTTCGCAGAAACACTGTTGAACACTATAACCCGGATTATTTTATCTTTATAGGAAATCCTGATAAGCCCCTTTCGGTTAATATCAGCGAAGAAAACCCATATATTGCGTCAAAAGACGATATAATTTATTCAAAAGATTTTAAAGAGCTTATGTTTGCCCCTTGCAAAGATAAAATAATTATTCCCGAAAGTGTTGAATTAATATGGGAATATGCATTTTCTTTAAAAAAGTATAATGAGGTTATAGTAAGCGCTTCAGTTGAAGAAATAAAACCGTATGCATTTAATTATGCTCAAATTGATAATTTTGAGTTTAAAGCAAATTCAGAATTAAGAAACATTGAGGAATGCGTTTTTCAAGGAGCTAATATTAACAGTATAACAATACCAAAGAGCATTGTTAGAATTGAAAGAAGTGCATTTTCGGCAGCAAGTATTCCGATTTTGAAATTTGAAGAAGGCTCATATCTTATCAGTGTTGGAAGCGAGGCGTTTTACAACAGCGATATTAAGGAAATTGATTTTTCAAATTGCACTCATTTGAGTGATTTAGGCTATTGGAACGCGTTTAAAGGAAACAAGAACCTTAAAAAAATCAATTTGAAAAATACCTTTATCAGAAAAATAGGATTTTATTGGTTTAAGAACTGTTCAGCTTTAGAAGAGGTAATTCTTTCAGATTATACATATGAGATAGGCGCAGGAGCATTTGAAAATTGCACAGCTTTACAAAAAATAGAAAATGCTGACGGCGTTTATACTAAGTATACTGACAGCTTTAAAAACGCAGCAATCGACTTTTCTTATTCAGAAAAAAGCAAGTATATAGGTTGTGGAGTTTATAACAACATAAGATATTTTGAATATGGAGAGTTCATTATAATTGATAGGTTAATGGAAGATGTTGAAGATCTGGTTATACCGAGTTATATAAATTCAAAGCCTGTAACAGAGATATCAACTGTTGCCTTTGAAAACAAAAAGTTTAACAGTGTAACACTGCCGGAAACTCTGGAATGCATTAGTGAAGAAGCATTTTGCGGCTGCGAAATAAATGAAAAGTTAACACTTCCTTCTTCGTTGAAGTTTTTGGAGGACGGTGCTTTACGCGGAATTGAAATCAATGATTTTGAGTTGAATGAAAACTTGCTATATGTCGGCAACAACGCATTACCGCATGGTAAAACAGATGTGTTTGTGATTCCCGATTCGGTTTTATTCTTTAATCCTATACAAAACGGAGAAATCTTTGAAAACGGATTTGTAATAGGTGCCAACTTTATCAATCCGGCTGATTTGATAGAAGAATTAGCCGTTAGATATAGACAGCATTATGACGATTATTTTTATCGTTATCCGAAAAGCATTATGGCAAGCAAAAACAATCCTTTATACAGTGATTATGACGGAGTGTTATACAACAAAGACAAAACAGAATTAATAAGCTATCCGCAAAACAAACAGGAATCGGAATTTGTTGTTCCCGAAAGTGTTTTGAAGATTGCTGACAGTGCATTTGCATATAATATTAATCTTGAAATACTGACAATTTCCAAGAATGTTAGCGAAATTGGATTTGATGTTTTTGTTGGTTGTAATAAACTTAACACTATTATTTTTGCAGACGGTGTTTCTATTGATACTTTAAACGAAACGTTTTATGATGCCAAAAGCATTAAAACTGTTTTGTTTGGAAAAAATGTTAATATTCGCAGACTTATTGCAACCTTTTCAAACTCGTCAATAGAAAGAATAGAATTGCCGGACACTATCAAAGTGATGGGTTATGCATTCAAGGAGACACCGTTAAAAAGTATTAAGCTTAACGAGGGATTAGATGTAATAGGTTCTGAGTGCTTTTACAAAACCGAACTTGAAAAAATAGTTTTGCCAAGCAGCGTTAATTCAATTATGAATCAAGCTTTTGCATATTGCGATAAACTGAACTATATAAATGTAGGAAACACAAAACGCATATCGGCAGGTGCATTTTTCAAGTGTTATTCTCTTGAATCAATCGATCTTACAGGTGTTTATTCAGTTGCTTATGACGCTTTTCAAGACTGCGATAACCTCAAAAAGTTTTATTTCACCAAGGAGGAAAAAGAGGAATATATTGCCGAAAACGAATTTCAGGGAAATGAAATTCTTGAAACCGTTGTTATCGGAAACGGCATTAACGAAATCAGGGAAAAAGCCTTTGCCGATTGCTCAAATCTTGAAACAGCTCTGATTGCAAGCGGAGTTGAAACAATTGATGACACGGCGTTTGATAACTGCGAAAAGTTAACTATTCTCTGTCAGGCTAATTCAAATGCAATGCTTTATGCTCAGAAAAACGGTATTCCGTATCAGACCTTTGTTGTTGCGCCGATACCCGACCAAACCTATACGGGCAGGGCGATAACCCCTGCGCTGAAAGTTTCGCAGGGCGGAAAAAGCCTTGCTAACAATGCCGATTACAAAGCCACATATACAAATAATATCAATGTTGGCAAAGCAAGGGTAAGCGTTATCGGTCTTGGGGATTACAGAGTTTTCGGAACAACAGTTAATTTTAATATAGTTAAGCCGCCGCATACTCATAAATACACCGTTAAAACCGTTAAGCCAACCTATGAAAAGGAGGGCTACACTCTCCACACCTGTTCCTGCGGAAAAAGTTATAAAACCGATAAAAAGGCAAAACTCAAAGTCAGCGCAGCAAGCATAAAAAAACTATCAGCGGGCAAAAAGGCAATAACCGTAAACATCAAAGAGGTTAAAAACATCAGCGGTTATCAGATTCAGTACAGCACTTCAAAGAGTTTTAAAACTAAAAAAACCGTTTCGGTTTCAAATCCCAAAACGGTTAAAAAGAAGATTAAAAATCTTAAAGCAAAGAAAAAATATTTTGTTCGTATAAGGGCATATAAAAAGGTTTCAAAGAAAACCTATTATTCCTCCTGGAGCAAGGCAAAATCGGTTAAAACGAAATAAGTTTCGCGTTTCGCGTTTTGCGTTGTGTTTTT
>JAFYFO010000294.1 GCA_017543725.1 Eubacterium sp. | reverse complement strand
GGTTATAGAAACATTGGCAACCGAGTTTATCGGAGCGCTTTGGTTAACGCTGAGAATATTTGCGCCGAAAAGATAAAGTTCGCTTAAAACGGAACTCAGCACCCCTGCATTGTCTTCAAGTTTTGCGCTGATTGCAACGGTTTCTTCGCCCTGAGCGTTATACTCGAAAATTGAGTCTTTATATTTATAATATGCCGAACGCGAAATTCCTGCCATTTTAACCGCTGAGGAAACCGAGGAAACCTCGCCTGAGAGCAAAAGATTTTTCGCTTTAATAACCTTTGAATAAACCTCGGGCAGAATTGAAGAATCAACAAGATAAAACTTAACGCCCAAACTGTTCACCACCCAAAGACAATTGTTTTACTGTGAAAAACACTTTTCATATATTAACATTAATTATATTAATATACAACCCCAAATTTCAAGTTTTTTAAATTTTAACAAATATTAATAACTTTTGTGTTGAATATTGGGCAAAATTGCTTTAGAATATTATCAGTTGCTGATGATTGTCAGACAAAGCGCAACGCATAATTCTGAAAGGATGTGATTTTTTTGCCTGAACGCGTTGAAAAGCGCAGAGAATTTTTGATAAACATTGCGTTTATCGCCGTTATTCTTGCGCTGATTTATGTTTTTTTCAGATATCTGTTTTGGGTTACGGCGCCCTTTTTGCTGACATTTTTGCTTGCGATATTCCTGCAAAAACCGCTCAGAAAAATTGATAAGAAAACAAAAAAGAAGGGCCACACTTTTTATAGCATACTTCTTGTTATTTTAACAACGCTTGTTATTCTTATTCCGGTTATTTTTATTGTTTCGGAGATTATTTCAAGACTTTCGGATTTTATTAAATATTTCGCCGAACAGTTAAACGATTTGCCCACATTTCTGGCAAAACTTGAACAGGAAACTCTTTCGGTTGCAAAATTCCTGCCCGATTCGATATATAAGTCTTTCAGCGATTCTTTAACCAATATTTTTGATTCGCTTCTCAACGATTCGACCTCGTCTCTTTCGGTTAATTTCAACTCGCTGAAAGGAACTTTAACAAGCGGCATTTCGGGGGTTTACGGAGTTGTTAAAAACATTCCTTCGATTTTAATCGGAGTTGTTATCGGAATAATCGCCTGGATATTCTTTACTAAGGATTATAAATATATAGTTCGCTTTATTCAGAATCAACTTCCCGAAGGAAAGAAGAATCTGCTTGTTGAAATTAAGCAGGTTTTCAGCAAAACAATTTTCAAAATGGCAAGAGCATACGGCTTGATTATGCTTATAACATTTTTTGAACTCTTCCTCGGCTTTTCGCTTCTTTCAGTGCTCGGCATTATGAAAAACAGTTATTATATTCTTATTGCGGCGTTGATAGCGATATTTGATATTCTTCCCGTTGCAGGCTCGGGCGGCATACTCGTTCCCTGGGCGCTCATATCGCTTGTTATGGGCAATTTCAAGCAGGCAATCGGACTTATAATTATTTATATTGTTATAACTCTGATAAGGCAGTATATCGAGCCGAAAATCGTTGGCGACACACTTGGAGTTCATCCGCTTGTAACCCTTATGGGACTTTATTTCGGATTAAAACTCTTCGGCTTCCTCGGAATGTTCATTGTTCCGCTGACGGTTATGACACTTAAAGTTTTCAATGATACAGGAAGAATTCATCTCTGGAATCCGGTTGAAAAATGATTTAAAAGGTTGGCAAATCGCCAACCTATTTTAATTACGAGTTACGAATGACGGTTCGTTTGCGAGCGCTGCCGGTGGCAGATGAAGCGAACAAAAAGAACTGCCGAACGGTCAAAATTTGTCGGCGCTCCAAGCCGAAAACAAATTTTGGGAACCGTTGGTCGAGATTACGAATTT
>JAFYFO010000293.1 GCA_017543725.1 Eubacterium sp. | reverse complement strand
TTCCCAGCACAACGCCGAATTAAAGGCGTTGATTGAGGCGTATCTCGTTCCGCTCTGGATTCTGACGCCGTTTACCGCTTTGCTCAATATGACCGCCGCTTTCGCAAGAACGGACGGTCTTAAAAAACTTGCAACCTCAATGCCGATTATTGCAAATGCAATAAATCTTTGCTGCGATATTATTTTTATGGCGGTTTTAAAACTCGGAGTTGCAGGAGCGGGCTGGGCAACCGTAACAGGCTATGCGCTGACGCTCAGTTTGATGATTGTTTATTTCAAATTTCCGTCGCGCAGCGTTTTCTTCACAAAAAAAGCCTTCGGGGATATAAAGGAACTCAAAACCATATGCAGCATAGGGCTTCCCTCGTCGCTCATCTATGTTTGCAATTTCCTGAGGCTTTTTTTCACAAACGCAATAATCCTTTCTTCAACCGGCTCAGACGGAGTTCAGATAGCCTCTGTTTCGTTTTCGCTCAACAGCCTTTGCTTCATAATAATTGAAGGAGCGTCTATGACGCTGCTTCCGCTGCTGAGCGCGCTGTACGGCGAAAAGGATTTGAAGGGAATAAAACTTTCGCTGAAATACGGCTTGATTGTAACAATAATTCTGTGCCTTATCGTTATGGCGCTTTGTATGCTGTTTCCCGTTCAGCTTGCCGCGCTTTACGGACTTACAGACCCTGCGATTGTTTCAGTGTTTAAAGTCACATTCCGCATTGTTTCGATTATCGTTCCGATTCTCGGCGTTATCTATGTTATGCGAACATTTTTCCAGGCAACAAAGCAAAAAACGATTGCAAACATTCTTGTTGTTGTTGACGGATTTGCCGCGGTTGTTCCGATTATGTGGGCGCTTTCCAAAATCAACATTTATTGGCTTTGGGCTTCCTTCCCGATTTCAAAAGCGGTAACGCTGCTTATAACATTCATTGTTGTTGCAATAACCAAAAAGGTTAAGCATAAGGATAACTATCTGCTTATTGACGGCGAAGAGGGATGCGTTCTTGATTTCACAATAGAAAGCAGCGTTGAGCAGGCGCTTGAGGCTTCAAAACGCGTTATTGATTTCTGCCGTGAAAACGAACTTGATGAAATGCTTGCAACAAGGCTCGGCGTTTCAACCGAGGAACTCTGCGTTAACACTGCGAAATATACAGGAAAATCAGGCTCGGACAATATAGATATTTATTTGAAAATCGGCGATAAATCGGTTATTCTGAAACTTCGTGACGACGGCGATATATTTAACCCAACGGAATATGCCGATGATTCGGGCAAAATTATAACGGGGCTTCAGATGGTCAGGGCTGTTTCATCAAATATTGAATACAGCCGTGTTATCGGATTCAATGTTACGGTTGTGACCGTGGAAAGACAGAAAGTATGAATAATAAAAATTCCATTTTCAGGAGCGTTGGCTTAGTTGTTATGCCGATAGTTATTATTGCGCAGTTGATTGTTCTTTTTGTTGCGTATAAAACAGTCAGCAATATAACATATGAGCACTGCTACAGGGAAATTGAAAAAAACGCAGCGGTTATTGAATACATTGTTGCGGAATACGATTTGGACGACCCCGAAGATGTTAAAGAATGTAACAGGGAATTGAACGAACTCTGCTTAAAAATGGAAGCGCCTTATATATATGCCCTTGAAGTTGATGAAAAAGCGCAAACCGAAAAATATCTTGCGCTTGGCTTCGGAAAAGATGCAACCGAGGAAGCGAAAAAAACAAGACACAGCGGCGTTGTTGTTGAAACCGAACTCAATCAGGAGATAATAGACACTTTGCATCACGATTGCGAAGACCATCTCCGTCAGGTTAATAATAAATTCGGCAACTCGCTTATCTGCTATCGCAGAATCCATACCGATTCAACAAAAACCCGCATAATAGGCGTTGAAAAATCAATATATGAAATAATAAAAGACCTCAATCATGTTTTCATAAACATTCTGATAATGATGCTGCTCTTCACAGTGTTTATCGTCTTTTCATTTGCATATATTGTTTACCGTATGGTGGCAAAACCTGCGCGCAAAATCAGCGATAAAATGAGCCATTTTGTTTCCGAGCGAAGCGATAAAAGCGAAAAATATGAAAAACTCGAAATAAACGGCGCGCTTGAATTCAACCGTATGGCTGAATCCTTCAACAGTATGACGGATGAAATCAGCCGATATATCTTCGATATTGAAGCGCTCAACCGCGAAAAGCATATTCAGGAGGCTGAACTTAATATCGCAAGAAATATTCAGCACGGCTTGCTTTCTCCCGAAAAGTTTAATGATTCCTCCGTCAGCATCAGGGCGTTTATGCAGCCTGCAAAAGAGGTCGGGGGAGATATGTATGATTATCATATCTATGAAAACGGCGATATCTATTTTGCTGTTGCTGATGTTTCGGGCAAGGGAATTTCCGCGTCGCTCTTTATGGCAAGGGCGATAACCCTCCTTCAGATTTTCGCTCAGATTGGCAGGTCGCCATCAAAAACCGCCGTGGCGTTTAACGATATGCTTGCCAAAAACAATCCAAAGAAACTCTTTATAACGGCGTTTCTTGCAAAATACAACCCGAAAACAAGGAAACTGACCTACACAAATGTCGGGCATAATCCTCCCTATCTTATTTCGGATAAACTCGTTATGCTGGACGACGCCC
>JAFYFO010000292.1 GCA_017543725.1 Eubacterium sp. | reverse complement strand
TGATGATGATAAAGAAGATAAAAAAATAGATTCCTATTTTGATAAAGAAATATATCTGGTTATGAAAACAATTGCAAAGAATAAAACAAGACCGATAACAAACATTCTCCAGTCAAGCAGGCAAATCATAGCCGCGCAAACGGTTACTCCCTTTCCGCCTTTAAAGCCGAAGAAGCAGGGATAAATATGCCCTATGAAGCAGAAGAATCCGGTTATAACCTTGAAGAAATATTCGTATTTTTCAAAAACGGCGCCGTCTACCCTGCTGAATATTGCCATAACAATAAAATATGCGGCGATAACTTTAAGAAAATCAAGAATAAATGCCGCAACGCCGTATACTCTGCCGTAGGTTCTGACCATATTTGTTGCGCCTGCGTTTCCGCTTCCCGAATTTCTTATGTCGTCTTTTTTGAGAACCTTGCTCATAATAATTGATGAGTTGAGGCTTCCGATAAGATAGGATATAACTGCGCTGATTAAAAGCAAAATAACTGTTTTCATATATTTCACCCCTGTAGTTTAATATATGAATTATAACATATATTTTTAAAATGTTAAGAAGTTTTTTGATTTTTGCCGGAAATTTATATATTCTTATAAAATAAATATAAATATATTTTGCTTTTGGTTGAAATGTTATATAAACTATAATATAATAAAACGAATTTTTAAGAAGGAGAATAAGAATTATGAGAGATTTTGTTTTAGTAACAGATTCTTCCTGCGATTTGCCGCAGAATCTTGTTGATAAATTTGAACTTAAAGTTGTTCCGCTGACTGTTGATATCAACGGTAAAACATACACAAATTATCTTGACGGAAGTGATATCGGTTTCAAGGAATTCTATGATTATTCAAGAGCAAAGGCTGAGATTAAAACTTCCTGCCCGAGCCTTGACGCTTTCAATAAAGTTTTCACCGAAGTTCTTGAAAGCGGAAAAGATATTCTTTATCTGGGCTTTTCTTCCGCGCTCAGCGCAACAACCCAGAATGCAAAACTGACTGCCGAAGAACTCGGCGAAAAATATCCCGATTCAAAGATTATCGTTGTTGATTCTCTTGCCGCTTCAATGGGTCAGGGACTTTTCATCAAATATGTTTTTGAAGAAAAGCAAAAAGGCAAAACGATTGAAGAAACTGCCGCTTATGCGGAGGAAACAAAACTTCACATCTGCCATTGGTTCACCGTAACAGACCTTATGCACCTTAAAAGAGGCGGAAGAATAAGCGCAACAACCGCTATTGCAGGAACGGCGCTCAATGTTAAGCCCGTTATGCATATGGATGATGAGGGAAGGCTCATCAATGTCGGCAAAGCAAGGGGCAGAAAGGCTTCTCTTGCCGCGCTTCTTGAACATATGAAGGAAACGGCAATCAATCCTAAAGAGCAGACTATCTACATAAGCCACGGCGACTGCGAGGACGAAGTTCGCGATTTCGCAAAACTGATTAAAAAAGAACTCGGCTTCAAAGAGGTTGTTATAAACTATGTCGGCCCCGTTATCGGAGGACACACCGGCCCCGGCGTTGTGGCGCTGTTCTTCTATGGAACACATAGATAATGAGCCTTTGGCTCAATGAATTGCTCCTTCGTCGCATGAATTGCATAAATGCATTAATTGAACTCCGTTCATGAATTGCCGTTGGCATAAATTATCAGCAATTCAATTCATGGAGCAAAGCGAGAATTCATGGCGCAGCCAATTCATGATGCTTGCATCAAATCATTAATAAAAAAATCAAAACGGAACTGAATTTCAGTTCCGTTTGTTTTTATTATTTTTTAGTCGTAACTGTTTTAATTTAAACAGGAAAAATGAAACAATTATTGACAAATGATAGCACAAATACTATCATAATAATGAAATATAGTATAATAAAAGTATAAAAAGCAGCGAGGAAAAGATTTATATTAAATTTTATATATCGTATCATTTTGACGATAATATACTTGACAATAAATTTATATA
>JAFYFO010000027.1 GCA_017543725.1 Eubacterium sp. | reverse complement strand
GATAAGGGCGGAACGCTGCGCCTCGGCGCTTATCCCTGCGTTTTGCAGGAAAAAACCGTTATTCGCTCTCTTTATAAAACAGAGAACATAAGCGAGCGCCATCGCCACAGATATGAATTCAATAATGAATACAGGGATTTGCTCAGCAGCAAGGGCTTAACCCTCAGCGGACTTTCGCCCGATGAAAGACTTGTTGAAACGGTTGAACTTTCAGACAGGGATTTTTATATCGGAGTTCAGTTCCATCCCGAATTCAAGAGCAGACCTAATAAACCCCATCCGCTTTTTATCGGATTTATCGGCGCAGCGCTTAAACCTAAAACCTAAAACCTCAATTCAAAAGGACTAACTATGCTAACACCAAATCTGAACTATTCAAATCTGAAAGAATCATATTTGTTTTATAATATTGCAAAAAAAACAGAAGCCTATAAAAATGAAAATGTGCTCGTTCAAAAAATCATTTCACTTGGTATAGGCGATGTTTCTTTGCCCCTGTGCAGTTCGGTTGTTTCCGCACTGCACAGCGCGGCTGAAGATATGGCGCATAAAGAAAGTTTTAAAGGCTATCAGGATGAATGCGGAGCGCCTTTTTTAAGAGAGGCGGTTTCCGATTATTATCAAAACAGGGGAGTTGATGTTTCCAAGGATGAAGTTTTCATCTCAAGCGGAGCCTCTGATGAACTCGGCGATATACTCGACCTCTTTGATAAAAGCAGCAGCGCTCTTGTTATTGAGCCTGCGTATCCCGCATATGTTGACGCAAATATTATTGCGGGAAGAAAAATCTTTCATCTTTTTGCAAAGGAAGAAGACGGCTTTGCTCCTTATCCGGATGAAAGCATTATCGCGGATATAATATATATATGTTCTCCGAATAATCCGACCGGAGCGGTTTACACAAAAGAAAAACTTGAAAAATGGGTTGAATACGCAAATAAAAACGGCAGCGTTATTCTTTTCGACGCGGCGTATGAAGCATTTATTGAAGATGAAAACATTCCCCATAGTATTTATGAAATCAAAGGCGCAAAAAACTGCGCCATTGAAATATGCTCTCTTTCAAAAACCGCGGGCTTCACCGGCACAAGGCTCGGCTACACGGTTATCCCAAAAACCCTTGAAAGAATGGGGCTTAACCTGAATAAGATGTGGATACGAAACCGAACAACGAAAACAAACGGCGTTTCATATATTATTCAAAAAGGCGCGGCGGCTGTTTTTTCAGATGAAGGACAGCGGCAAATCAAAGAGAATATCAAAATATATAAGCAAAATGCCAAAACTCTGATGAAAGCGCTTGATGAGGCGAATATTCGCTATTTCGGAGGAAAAAACGCTCCTTATATCTGGCTGAAATGCCCGAAAAATATGAATAGTTGGGAATTTTTTGATTTTCTTCTTAAAGAAATTCAAATCGTCGGAACTCCCGGTGAGGGCTTCGGCGAAAACGGAGAAGGGTATTTCCGCTTCACCGCTTTCGGCGGCAGTGAAGAAACAAAAACCGCCGCTCAGAGGATTAAAAATCTTCTTGCTGATTAATAAATAATATAAGCATTCGGATTGAATATTTTTGGTTCAATCCGAGTGTTTTTTTTTTTTTTTCTTTTTTTAGTATTTTTTTGTTGACATAGTATGATAATTGTGCTATAACCAAACTGAATGAACTGTATTAATTCCATTAATACGGTGGATAAAAAAAGGAGTGTGTTATTATGAATGAAAAAAAGTTAACGGGATTTATGATTTTTATATCTGTTTTGCTCTGCCTGAGCCTTGCAGTTTCGGGTGTAAATCTCTTTTCACAGCGAGTAACGGCAAACGAGATAAAAAAGATTCAGGGCGCCAGCGAAGATGTTGACCGGGAAGACGATGTAACCATTGCAGGAAACTACACAATCAAGTCAACGCTTAATATTTCGGACGCTTATAAATCGGGCGATACTTCAAAACTTGATGATAACGATAAAGAAACGCTTGATATGGCTAAAGCGATTATTGATGAAGTTATCAAAAAAGGTATGAGCGATTTTGAAAAGGAAAAGGCAATTTATGATTGGCTGACAGCGCAACTGAAAAACAACACGGGAATTTTAACCGTTATTCCAACCCGAATCGGCGACAGCGATAAT
>JAFYFO010000026.1 GCA_017543725.1 Eubacterium sp. | reverse complement strand
GAGACATTTCTTATTATTACTAACATATTATATATATTTAAATGCTTTTTGTCAATTAATATATTATAAGATATAAATTAATTATTATAATCATATATCTATATATCCTGCTCATAACGAAAAAATCAAATAAACTTATGTCCATTAACTTGCAAAAAAGTTGTTAATTTTTTCCTCCTACATATTGAAATAACATAGCAAAAGGCGAGGGGAGCGTTCAACATATTGTGGAAATAAAACAAAATTGTTTCAAAAAGTTACAAATTGCAATATTCTCTGAGGCTCTTTTTCTAAATTTTAACAAAAATACGCTTTAACGATTTTATGCGTTAAAGCGAGAAACCACAACATTTGGGATTGAAATCTCTTGAAGCACAAATGAATTGGCGTTGCTTTGTGCAATATAAACAAAAAACATAGCGGTTTTTTGTTGACATTTGAGGTTATCGTGTTATAATGACCACGCTTTCGGGCAAGAATCATAACAGAGGAACCCCTCAAATAAAGCCCGGCACGCCTCATATGCGATGAGGTTTTAAGAAAAGGAGTAAAAAATGAGCAAGTTAGCAAATGCTGCAAAGAATGTTAAACTCAGAAAATTATTCTCAGCAGTAATTTCATTAGTTCTTCTTATCTCGGTTTTCACATCAACCGCCCGTGCGGATGTTCCGAATCAGTATGATGTTAAGATTATTGATGCGGGAAAAGAAGTAACTGTAACAACTAATCAGTACAATCCCTCCGAAATCCTTGCAAACGCAGGAATAGTTCTTGAAGACGGCGACCTTGTTGAAACAGCAAAGTTCAATCAGGGCGTTGGCGGAGAAATAACAGTTAAAAGACTTAAAACAATCAAAGCAGGCTATGAAAACAGCCTTAAGCACTATAAAGTTTATGCAAACAAAGTCGGCGAGGCGCTCAAGGAAGCAGGCTTGAAAATTAAAAAAGGCTACAGAGCGGATTGCACGGCAGACACCGCTGTTAAAGACGGTATGACCGTTAAAATCAAGAAAACCTTTAAGGTTTCTATTAAAGCGGACGGCAAAACTCAAAAGCAAACCGTTATCGGCGGAACAGTTGCCGATTTGGTTAAACTTTCGGGAATTAAACTCTGCAAAGAAGATTACACAAAGCCCGCTCTTACCAAGAAACTCAAGAAAAATATGAAGGTTGAAGTTTTCAGAGTTGTTTACAGAACGAAAACCGAAACCCAGAAAATCAAGTATAAAACAAAAAAAGTTAAAGAAAAGAAATGGCTTGAAACAAAGAAGAAAGTCATTAAAAAGGGTAAAAACGGCAAAAAGGAAGTAACATATAAAGTTAAATATGTTAACGGAGAAGAGAAAGACAGGGATAAGGTTGACGAAGTCATTCTCAAGAAGGCTGTTAAAAAGATTGTTAAAGTCGGAACCAAAAAGTGCGAGGTTAAGCCAAACGGCGTTGAATCCGCAAACGGCATTAAACTCGGTCAGGTTATCGACGGAAGATACACCCATTATTGCGCATGTTCAACCTGCAACGGCGCAGGAGCGGGAACAACTTCAAGCGGCAAAAGAATATATAACGGAATGAAAAATCCCTATTATATTGCCTGCAACTGGCTTCCCCTCGGCTCTGTTATCAAGGTTAACGGTCATAACTACACTGTTGTTGACAGAGGCGGCAGCGGACTTTCAAGAAAGGGAAGAATTGATATCTTCACTCCCGAAGGACATTCCGCTTGCTACAGATACGGAACGGGAAACTGCAAAATTGAAGTTCTTCGCCTCGGCTGGTAATCAAAAAAATAAAGGCTGATTTTCTGTCAGCCTTATTTTTTTGCTCATAAGCACAGCCTGCACCGTTCAACCGGTGGTTATGATTTCTGCGTTATTATATCAATAACTCTCTTGCTTGCATTGGAATCGTCGAGCAGATTGAATTTTTCATTGAACTTCCGATATGTTTCGCTGTATGTGAAATTATCGGATTTTTTTATTTCTTCAATCAAATCGCCTTCGTTTTCAACAATGCTTCCCGGAAGTTCCTTTAAATCAATATAAAAGCCGCGCAGTTCGTTTTTATACTGCTCGATATCATACATAAAAAAGATTATCGGGCGTTTTAAGTTTGCGTAATCAAAGAAAACGCTTGAATAATCGGTTATCAGTATATCCGATATGATGTATAATTCGTTGATATCGTCGATTTGCGAAACATTATAAACAAAGCCTTTATATTTTTCAAAATCAAAGGAATTTGAAACAAAGTAGTGCGCGCGGAAAAGAATAACATATTCGTTTTGAAGTTCTTTTTGAAGTTTTTCAAAATCAACTTCAATTTTATATGTGTAGCCAACTCCGGTCTGATGCTGGTTATCGCGCCAGGTCGGGGCGTAGAGAATAACTTTTTTGTTTTTCGGAAGAGAAAGGCTTTCTTTTATGCGGCTGATATCTTCCTCGCCGTATCTGAAAAGAAAATCGTTTCGCGGATAACCCTGCTGGATAATGCAGTTTTCCTTGTTTATTGCTTTAAGATTGAAGGAGGAGATGAATTTTTCCGTTGCAAAGGGCGAGGGCGAAAGCATATAGGAATATTTTTTTGCGTCTGTTAAATATTTCTCGCAGAGTTCTTTTTGGGTGTTGATAACATTATCGCCCGAATCAATATCAAATCCGAGTTTTTTCAGCGGAGTTCCGTGCCAGCACTGAACGAAAACCTGATTTTTTTTCGGATATCTGTGAACGGCAACCCTGTGGTTTAAAATCCAGTATTTTGCCGTTTTATAGCATATTTCACATTCCTTGCTGTTTTGTTTAACAACCCTTGTGTTTTTGTTCTCTTCAAGAAAACGATATTTTTCTGGATGTTCAAAGCACCAGACAAAGCGGCAATCGGCGAATTCTTCACTGCTTTTCAGGTATTCGTAAATCGCCTTGGGGCTGTCTGCAAAATTATGCCCCTCAAACGAACTGAAAAGAAAGAGTTGTTCATCGGTTTTAACCCCGATTCCTCTGATATTATATCTAACTCTTCTTAAAAAGAATATAATTTTTCTGATAATTCTTCTCAGTTTT
Source organism: Eubacterium sp. (assembly GCA_017543725.1). Classification (GTDB taxonomy): domain Bacteria; phylum Bacillota; class Clostridia; order Oscillospirales; family Acutalibacteraceae; genus Eubacterium_R. The sequence continues at coordinate 4,116 of JAFYFO010000026.1, read as the reverse complement.
GCATTGTTTTTTGTTAACTGTTTTAATCTGTTCATAATAATCCTTAAATATAATATGGGAGGGCACGGAGACCCTCCCGAAATACTATCGGAGCGAAGCACCCGAAATTCGTGATTCGTAATTTTTTATATTTCTTCTATAACTTTTTCGGCAACTCTCTTTGCGGCATATCCGTCGTCAAGATAATTAAATCTGTTTGCAAATTCGGGATATTTCTTATCAAAACAGAAGTTATCAAAATCAAATCCCTTAATCGCTTTAACGAGTTTATCGGTTGTTAAAACAATCGGGCCGGGAAGTTCATCCGTGTTAACATAGAAGCCGCGGATTTTGTTTGCATAACTGTTGTAGTCGTACATATAAAAGAATATGGGGCGTTTTAAGTTTGCATAGTCAAAGAAAACGCTTGAATAATCGGTTATAAGCATATCGGAGATAACATAGAGCCAGTTGATATCCTCAACGCCCGAAACATCCCAGACAAAGCCTTTATATTTTTCAAAGTTGAAGGAATTTGCAACAAGATAATGCGCCCTGAAAAGAATGATGTATTCATCCGAAAGCGCTTCTTTGAGTTTATCAAAATCAGCCTCGATTTCATATGTGTAGCCGAGGTCGGAGGTGTGTTGATTATCGCGCCAGGTCGGGGCATAAAGAATGATTTTCTTGCCTTCGGGGAGGGAGAGTTCTTCTTTTATGCGCTTTGAGTCTTCCTCGGTGAAATGAAAAAGAAAATCGTTTCGCGGATAGCCCTCGGCAATAACTGCGTTTTCTTTTCCGAATTCCTTGAGATTCCAGGCGGAAATGAATTTATGCTTTGCAAAGTCGGAAGGAACAAGAATATACTTGAATTTCTTTGCGTCAATTTTATATTTATGCTGAATTTCCTTTCGGGAATTCATAACATTATCCGACTTAACAATATCATATCCAAGCCTTTTCAGCGGAGTTCCGTGCCACAACTGAACATAAACCTGGTCATCCTTAGGATAGATGTAGTCGCCGATTCGGCTGTTGAAAAGCCAGTATTTTGCAGTTGCGCAGGTTAAATCATATTCGCGCGTTCCAACCTGAACAAGATAGGTGTTTTTATTATCAAGAAGGAATTTGAAATCCTGCGGTCTGCGGCAAGCCCAGACGAAAGTGAAATCATCAAATCTGCTGTCTGAAAGCATATATTCATAAATGGCTTTGGGGCTGTCTGAATAATATCTGCCGTCGAAAGTTGAAAACAAAATAACTTTTGGATTGGTTTTAACGCCCTTGGTTCTCTTATTATAAGCCGCTCTTCTGCGATAGTTGAGCGCGTCCCTTGAAAGAGCGCGGAAAGCCGTGCTCTTTTTCGCAACATCAAGCCCGAAGGCTTTGAGTTTGCTGTCTTGCTTTATTAAATGTGAGAAATCAGGACAGGCATCAATTTCATTGATGTTTTCTTTTCCGAACCAAATCATTATTGTTTCCTCGAATTCTGCTCTTTTCATAAAATATATAATACATAGTATATATTTAGTTTAACCATTTGTCAATAAATCTGATATTAAAATAAATAATGTTTGACAAAAATAAAACGGAGTGATATTATATAGCCGATGCCTAAATCTTTGATGGGGACAAAGCAGTTTTGAAAGTTGCAAAAGAGAGCGCTTGGCAGGTGAAAAAGCGCGCATCATCATTATTGCCACCACCCCTGAGAGCAATCAGGAAATGGATTGCCGTATGCCTGCGTTAAAGGTTTTGAGTGACGCTCTTTCGGGCGTAATTCAGGTGGAACCGTGTTTTTTGCACCCTGATGTTTCAGGGTGTTTTTGTTTTTTTATAACAGGAGGGAAAATATGAAGATAACACTTAAAGACGGAAGTGTTCTTGAATATTCCGAGGCAAAAAGCGCAGCGGATATAACAAAGGATATTTCTATGGGGCTGTTCAGAAACGCCTGCTGCTGCAAAATCAACGGCGAAGTTTCGGACCTCAGAACAGTTATCTCTGAGGACGCTTCTCTTGAGGTTTTAACCTTTGATGATGAAGACGGAAAGAGAACTTATAACCACACAGCCTCCCATATTATGGCTCAGGCGGTTAAAAGGCTTTATCCAGACGCAAAATTAACCATTGGTCCTGCAATTGAAAACGGATTTTACTACGATTTCGATGTTGAGGAAACTTTCACGCCCGACGACCTTGAAAGCATTACGGCTGAAATGAAGAAAATCATCAAGGAAAATCTTGAACTTGAGCGTTTTGAACTTCCTGTTGACGAGGCAATCAGACTTATGGAAGAGAAAAACGAGCCCTATAAGGTTGAACTCATCAAAGAGCATGCCGATAAGGGCGAGGCAATCAGTTTTTATAAACAGGGTGAGTTTACCGAACTTTGCGCAGGTCCGCATATTTTCAAAACGGGAAGCATTAAGGCAAACGCATTTGCATTAATCAGCAACAACGCCGCATATTGGCGCGGCGATTCAAAGGGCAAGGCGCTCCAGAGAATCTATGGAATTGCTTTCCCGAAAAAAGAGCAGCTTGATGAATATCTTCAGAAACTTGAAGAGGCGAAAATGCGCGACCACCGCAAACTCGGAAGCGAACTCGGACTCTTTATGACCGATGACCTTGTCGGCAAGGGAATGCCGATGTTTCTACCAAAGGGCTACACTCTCTGGAGAATTCTTGAGGATTATATCAGGGATAAGGAAATCAAATCGGGTTATCAGCATGTTTTAACGCCCTGCGTCGGAACGGTTGATTTATATAAAACTTCGGGGCACTGGGAGCACTATCAGAATAATATGTTCCCTGCAATGGAGGTTGAAGACGAAACCTATGTTTTAAGACCGATGAACTGCCCCCATCATATGAGAATTTATGCGAACACCCGCCATTCCTACAGAAATCTTCCGGTTCGCATTGGCGAAATCGCCCACGATTTCAGATTTGAGGCTTCGGGAACACTTAAGGGAATTGAAAGAGGACGCCACTTCTGCCAGAACGACGCGCACCTTTTTGTTACTCCCGAACAGATTAAAGATGAATTCGCAAAAGTTGTTGATTTGATTTTCGACACATATAAGGACTTCGGAATAACCGATTATCGCTGTGTTCTTTCTCTGCGTGACCCTGCCGATACGGAAAAATATCATCAGGACGACGAAATGTGGAACACTGCGGAAAACGCGCTTCGCGAAGTTTTGAACGAACTTGAACTTGATTACACCGAGGAAATCGGCGAGGCTGCTTTCTACGGACCGAAACTTGATGTTAATGTTAAGCCCGCGGTTGGCGCTGAATACACTCTTTCAACCTGCCAACTCGATTTCTGCCTGCCTGCGAAATTCAATTTAACCTATATTGATAAGGATAACACGGCGCACACCCCGGTTGTTCTCCACCGTGCAATTCTCGGCTCGCTCGATAGATTTATGGCTTATCTCATTGAAGAAACAATGGGCGCATTCCCGACATGGCTTGCTCCCGTTCAGGTTAAATTCCTTCCGATTGCAGACCGTCATCAGGACTATGCAAGAGAGATGATGCAAAAACTTCAGGATATCGGCGTTCGCTGCGAGATGGACGACAGAAGCGAAAAAATCGGCTTCAAGATTCGCGCCGCTCAAATGGAAAAAATCCCCTATATGATTCTTGTCGGCGATAAGGATATCGAGGCAAAAACAATTTCCGTTCGTTCAAGAAAGAACGGCGACGAAGGCGCTGTTTCAATTGATGAATTTGTTGCAAGAATCAAGGAAGAGATTGATAATAAAGTTAAATAGAAAAATGTAGGGAGCGATGCCTACATCGTTCCGTAAAGACTAACGGCAAGATGTGGGCATCTTGCCCTACAAACAGTCAGACAAATAAAAGTATTGAATTTATAAAAATATAATGCTAAAATAAACTGTAAAATTTTTTAGAGAGGTATAACTATGGAAAAACTCAAATATTTCGTCAACGGCGAATTCAAAGATTCTAAAACCGAAGTCTGGTACGACCTTCACAATCCCTCAACAGGTGAAGTAACAGGTCAGGCTCCCTGTTGCACAAATGATGCCACTATTGATGATGTGTTGAAATTCTGCGATAATTTAGGAAATAATATAAATAAAGAAAATCTAAAACAAG
>JAFYFO010000291.1 GCA_017543725.1 Eubacterium sp. | reverse complement strand
CCCTTTATGAGATTATCAAAGATAATCCGAGCAATATAAAAGCCGCAAATCAGTTGGCTCTTGTTCCGTCTGCAAAAATTTGCACTATAGATTCATTTTGCATAAATCTTGTTCGTGAAAACTTTTTCAAACTTGATATATCCCAGGATTTTTCAATTCTTGATAATTCACAGCAGAAAATTATTGAGCAAAACGCCGTTGATGAGGTTGTTGAAAACCATTATCAAAACGGCTCACAGGAGTTTAAAGAGGTTGTTGAACTCTTTTCAACAACTAAAAACGACGACAATTTAATAAGTGAAATAAAGCAGATTTCGCTTTATATTTCGGCTCAGGCTTTTCCGTATGACTGGCTAAGCGATGTCTGCGAAATATATAATCCTGAAATTCCCATTGATGAAAGCGAAGTTAAGGATTATGTTTTCTCCGAAATTGAATACTGCGTTTCGTATATTATCGGCGTTATTGATGATTTGCTGATTGCTCTTTCTCCCGATGATGAATTGTTTGATAAGTACAGAGCAGTCCTTGAAGAAGACCTTTCTATAGCCCAGAAAATTGAAGGTTGCCTTAATTCCTCCTGGGATGAAATGAAAAATGCGCTTGATTGCACTTCGTTCAGAAGCACGCCGTATAAAAGGAATTATGAAAGTCCGCTTAAAACAACCCTGTCGTCAAGAAGAAAGCAATATAAGGAACTTATTGAAGGGCTCAGAATTATGATGTCGCCGAGCGCTGAGGATTTCAGAAAAGATAATGAATTTCTTTATCCGAAATTGAAATATCTCTGCGAGATAGTCAGGGAATATAACGAAAAAATGCTTGAAATTAAAAAGGAAATGAACGCTTATTCATTTTCTGATATCGAGCATTTTGCAATTGATTTGCTTTTTTATAAGGAAGGCGGAGAAATCAAAAGAACTGATTTGGAACGCGAACTTGAAGAAAGTTTCTTTGAGATTCTCGTTGACGAGTATCAGGACACAAACGCCGCGCAGGATACCCTTTTTGAAATGCTTTCAAACGGCAGAAACCGTTTTATGGTCGGTGATATCAAGCAGAGTATTTATCGTTTCAGGCTTGCAATGCCTGCGCTTTTCAACAGCAAAAAAGAAACATTTGACGATTATAAAAACTCGGATTCGATAAACAGAAAAATCATACTCGACAGGAATTTCAGGTCAAACAGCGGAATCTGCGATTTTACGAATTTTCTTTTTTCAAATCTGATGAGCAAACGAATCGGCGAAGTTGATTATAACAGCGAGGAATATCTGAACTGCGGCAGAAATGATGAACAGCCGGATATTCCGAGCGCGCAACTGCATATTGTTGATGTTCCCGAAGACGAGGATGTTGACGAATATGAAGCGCGCAAAATCGCAAAACTCATTCTTGATAAGATTGCCGCAAAAGAACAGATTAAAGACGGTGATTCGATCAGAAATATCCGTTTTTCGGATTTTGCAATTCTTTTCAGATACCCAAAAAACCGCGTTGAAACATATACAAAAGTTTTTTCCGAGTATTCAATTCCGTATACAGCAGATAACAAAACGAATATTTTTGAAAACAATGAAATTTCTGTTTTGGTGTCGCTTCTCAGAGTTATTGATAACCCTTCAAGAGATGTTCCCTTGCTTGCAACGCTTATGTCGGTTTTCTACGGATACAGCGCAGAGCAGATTGCAAGGGTCAGAGCCGATAATAAAAAAGAAAATCTTTACTCCTCGATTTGCAGGGATAAGGAAACTTTCGGCGCATTTATTGAAAGCATTGATAACTATAGAAAACTTGCAAGTTCTATGAGCATTGAAAGTTTTCTCAGGCAGTTGATAAGCAGCACTTCCTATCTTTCGCTTATAAGCGCAATGGGCAACGCTGAGCAGAGAAAACTCAATGTTATGAAACTCATTGATATTGCTCATAATTTTGACGGCGGCGAAAATGTCGGAATAACGGCGTTTATGCGCTATCTTGATTCCGTTATTGAATCAGGCATCAATGTTGATAGCGCCTCGGTTGTTCACGGAAAAGAAAACAGCGTTTCAATTATGAGCGTTCATCAGAGCAAAGGCCTTGAATTTCCCATTTGCATTTTTGCTTCAACGGCGCATAAATACAACAAAAGCGACCTTTCGGATTTGGTACTTATGAATTTTGAAAAGGGAATAGGGCTTAAAGTCAATGATGAAGAACAACTTGTCAGATATAATTCGCTCCAGTATTCCGTTATAAAGAATATGAACGCCTGCGCTCTTATGAGCGAAAATCTGAGGCTTCTTTATGTTGCAGTAACAAGAGCAAAAGAGCAGTTTATCAGTTTTGTTTCGCTGAAAGGGGCTGAAAACCACATCAATTCCCTCAGCAACAACATTGTCGGAGGCTACATATCGCCGATAGTTGTCAAGAAAATTCAGAACGACGGCGATTTGCTCCTTTTAACCGCGCTTATCCATCGCGACGGCGCAAAACTGAGAAGTCTTTGCGATGCAAAAATAGATTTCGATACTGATTTTTCCTTCGATTATAAGATAGATATTTCAGGTGATGTTGAATCTGCAAATAGCGAAGAAACAGAGAAGGCTTTGCCCGATGAAAAAACGGTTGAAGAACTCAGGGAAAAACTTTCTTTCAGATATGAAAGAAGCGCTCTTTCTTCATTCGCTTCAAAACGCTCAGCCTCCGAACTTGATAACAGGGAGAGGGGATATGCGTTCTTTGCAAAATCAAAACCTGCGTTTCTTCTCAAAGACGAGTTAACGCCTGCTCAGAAGGGAACTGCAATGCATACTTTTATGCAGCACTGCGATTATGATTTGGCAAAAGAAAATCTTGAAAATGAAATTGAAAGGCTTGTTGACTCGGCACAGTTAACCGAAATTCAGGCAAAGTCGCTCAGCAGGGAAAAACTTCGCTCATTCTTTGAAAGTGATTTCGCAGAGAGAATGTTTAGGAGCGACAGGATATACAGGGAAATCAGGGTTTCTTCTTTTGTTAAAGCAAGCGAACTTGAAAACACTTCTTTTGATGATGTAATTCTTGTTCAGGGAATTGCAGACTGCGATTTTGAAGAAAACGGAAAACTTGCTCTCGTT
>JAFYFO010000290.1 GCA_017543725.1 Eubacterium sp. | reverse complement strand
GTATAATGGGAATTATAGCCATCGCTCGTTGCCGCTTGCGGCAAACTGAGCGGGCAATATAATCTGTATTAGTGTGAATTTTCACACTAAATCCTTAATTATTTCCGAGGCAATAATCAGCCCTGCCGCAGGCGGAACAAATGCCGTTGAAGCAGGAAGAGTTCGCTTTTGAGAGCCCTCTTCTTCAATAATCTTTTTAAGGCTTTCTTCCTCCGGCTTTATTGCCTCTTCCTTTGAATAAACAACTTTCAGATGGTTTATTCCGATTTTTTTGAGTTCCCTTCTCATAACTTTTGCAAGGGGGCAATAACTTGTTTTTGAAATATCGGAAACTTCAAGAAGCGTTGCGTTGAGTTTGTTTCCCGTTCCCATTGAGGAAATAAGGGGAATATTTTTTTCCTTGCAGATTTTTGCAAGAAGCAGTTTTGATTTAACGCTGTCTATTGCGTCGGCAACATAATCAAAACTTTCAAAATCAAGTTCGGCGCAGGTTTCCTCGCTGAAAAAAATCTTATGCTTATTAACCCTGCAATCAGGATTTATATCAAGAATTCTTTCTTCCATAACATCAACCTTGCTTCGTCCGATTGTTGAATGGAGCGCAATAATCTGGCGGTTGAGATTTGTTAGACTTATATCGTCGTTATCTATAATATCTATCTCACCAAGTCCGCTGCGAACAAGAGCCTCGCAGATATATCCGCCGACGCCGCCGATGCCGAAAACGGCAACGCGGCTTTTTTTCAGTTTTTCAATTGAATCTTTTCCGAAACAGAGTTCGCTTCTTGAAAATTGATTAAGCATAGTTTTTCCTATTCAAAACATTTAAGCGCGTTATCAAGGCTGATTTTCTTATAGTTTTTGAGTTTTTTGCCGCTGAAATAGAGTTTCTCTTTTTTAATGCTGAGTTCAAGTTTTTTATAGCCCGTTGCTTCGGGAAGTTTTGAGAAAACAATTTTATTCTTGCCGATTGTGTATTTCGCGTCGCCCTTGAAATACTGAGCGTCAAAACCTTCAATATTATCGCTGTTGAAAAATGCGATATCCGCTTTGCCGTTTTTCTTGAAATCAATTGCAAGGCAGGTTTCCTCATCAATATTTGCAAGATACCAGACGCCGTTTCTTATAAAGGGATATTTATCCTCGGTTGTTGTTTCTTTTTTGGTTGTTGTTTTTTTAGTTGTTTTTTCGGTTGTTTTCGAAGTTGTTTTGAAAACGCTTCCTGCAAGCGACGCAGTTGATGAAGCGGAAGTTTCGCTTTTCGTTGGTTCCTTGTTCTGATTTATTGCAATAAACGCAACCGCCGCGCAAATCGCCGCCAGAACAACTGCCAGAACCGTTATTAAAACATTATTCTTTTTCATAATTATCTTTCCTTTGCTAAAAATCTATTTCTGCGCGGATTCCGAAATGGTCGGAAATATATCCGTTATCAAGTTTGTCAAGAATCCTGTACTGAGCAGGGGTTCCGTTTGTGAAAATGAAATCAATCGGAGTATCCCCCGGGCGAAGAGGCGCCCAGCCCTTATTATCCGAAATATCCGCGCCCCAGTTCTGATAGGTTGCGCGTTTTTTCGTTTCATCGGTTGTGTCGCAAAGCCTTGAACTTAAAAGCTTATAGACCGCAGAATCCTCTTTCTGATTGAAATCGCCGCTTAAAACTATATTGATATCATTCCCGAATTTCTCTTTTATTCCCTCAATCTCTTCAAGAATAAGTTCTGCGCCCCAGAGCATTGCCCTTTCGCAGATATGGTCGAGATGGGTGTTTAAAAACGCTAGCAGCGCGCCGCTTTTTTCTTTGAGAATAACGTAGGAGCAGATTCTGTAGCAATTTGCCTTCTGCTCATTTCCATTTTCATCCGTTTCAACAAAGCGGCTTGAAATTTCGGGCGTTTTGCTCAGCCAGAAGGTTTTCTGAAAAATCTTTTCAAACCTTTCGTTTTTAAAGAAAACGCCGTTCATTTCGCTTGTCCATTTGCTGTCGTCGCCGCCTCGGATAATGCCATAGAACGAATACTCGGGCAGCACTTTCTGAATTTCCTCAGCCCAGAAATAATTAAGTTCCTGGGTGCCGAGCAAATCGGGGCTCTCCTCGCCCATATATTTTATGAATTTTTCAATTCTTGTTTTGCTTCCCGTTCCCTTTTCCTCACTGCCCCAGGGGGAAGCGGTGTTGAAACTTATAACGCTAATTCTCATCTTTTTCTATCCTCTTTTTAATAATCTTTGTGTAGACGAAAAATCCGATAAACGAGCCGAGAATAAAGCAAGTTGAAATAATCACCGCCGCGGCAATAACCCTTGCGGGAACATATGCTTTTGTTTTCAGCGATATATTATCGGGAAGCGAATAAAGCGAGGTGCCCTCGTTATTTCCGTATGCAACTCTGATAACATTAACGCTGTTTGCTTTCAGTTTAACCTTGAAGCCGCTTTTCTCTGCCTTGATGTTTTCCTCCTCGGGCGCAACTCTCTGCCTGCCGATTTCGTTTGAGGCGGATTTATAAGCGTCGGTTAAAACAAGATTTGAAACGCGGTTTATATTTTCAAAACCGTCGAGATTTATTTCAAGTTTTTCGGAGGAGCCTGCGTTAACAAGTTTGATATAAAGGATTTGCTTATCGCTGTCAACCGTCACGCTCTGATATATATCCTCGCTGATTTTATCTGTTTTGATATAACTGTTTCCGAAGTTGTTTGAAAAAAGCATCTGAACGAAATAATCGGGCGTTAAAGCAACGCTTTGGGAATCAAACCAAATCATATTCAAATCCCAGCAGTTTGCGTTAACCTTTGCGAAAGTCGGAGCAAAGGAAGCCATTTTAACAATATCGCTGTTTCGCTCAACGCCTGTTAAATAACTTGCTTCCTCAACGGCTGACCAGAGATTTGTTTTCGTTTCAAGAGTTCCGAAGCCCGCGCATTTTGCGCTGTATTCGCCGATTAAAACTCCTGCGCCGTTTCTGTCGTAATTATCATATCTGTTGTTGTGTTCAAAAAGATAATTATCGCCCGTGTAGTAGTGCTCGTCAACAATTGTATCGGGGTAGTTCTTGTTTATAGTATCCCACGAATAATCAAATTCCGCGCCCTCCATTGCGGCGCCCGCAGTTGAAACAATTGTTATGTTCGGATACTTTGCCTTGATTGCCTTATATATTTCATCAAAATTTCTGAAGAAAACATCGCTCCAGTTTTCGTTTCCGATTGCAATATAGCCCAGTTCAAAAGGCTCGGGATGGCCGTTTTGCGCTCTCTGAGCGCCCCAGTAACTTGAATCCGCCCCCGCGGTTGCATATTCAATCAAATCAAGGATATCCTGAACATAATTTGTGAATTCATCCGTATTCGGACGAAGAGCGACCGTATCGAGCCAATTATTATAGTCTTTTTCATTTTTAATTCCAAAGGAATCAATCCACTCGGTGAAGCCCTTCATTCCCTCTTCATCGTTTTCATTATATCCTCTTTCGCTGATGAGATATTTTTTCCACTCAGCATCGCTCATCTGAGATTTTTTATAGGCAAGCCTGTGGTCATCAAATGCGCATCTGCCCTGGCAAATCATTCCTGCGTTCACAACCGGAAGCGCTTCTGCGCCCAAATCCTCGCAGAGTTGGAAATATTCGTGATAGCCCATTGCGTTTGTGTTGTTATAATATCTGCCGTTTGCGAAATCCGACCAGAGATTTGTTTCCTGCTTTCTCTGTTCAGGCGCGCCGATGGTGTTTTTCCAGTTATAAAGGTTTTTAATATCCGTTCCCTCGGCAAGGCATCCGCCCGGAAATCTGATGAACTTCGGACCGAGGTTTTTAAGAGAGTTAAACAAATCGTTTCTCAGGGAAACATATTTCCATTCCTCGCTTGCATAGCCGTGGCTGCTCTGAGGAACGAGGGAAACAAAATCAATTGCAATCGAGCCCTTGCCGTTGAAAACAATAACAAGCGAGCCGTCCTCGTCAGCCGAGGATTTTATTATTGCCGAAAATCTGTTCCACTCCTCGCTTTCTAGTTTGTGCAGAGGAACCTGAACAAGATTATCGCTGTTGTTTTTTGAATTGAGCATAACGCTTATGCTGCCCTCAAAATCAATGTTTTTCAGATAGCAGGAAAACTCATATTTCTCGCCTTTTTTAAAGCCCATATCCCCTGTTTTGGCTTTCTTTTCATTATAATCATAGGTTTTATAATCATAAAGTTCGGTAAAGCCGAGGTTTTCCGCAAAGCCCCTTGACTCAATATTCAAAACCTCGCAAATCTGATTGTTTTCATTCATCGGATAACTGTTTGAAATTTTTGCGCTCAGTGAATTGAAAACCCACGCAGTTTCATTGGCGTTTTCAAGTTCAAACGAGCCGTTGTTAACAAGATTTGAAACAAGTCCGCCGTCGCAGGAATAAGAGATATCTTCAATAAATGCGCCGTAGAGCGTTTCTGAAACATCGTGGGAAATATTGCTTTTGCTTATATTCAACGCCGCGTCCTGAGCAAACGCTGGATGGGAGACGCCAAGAGTTAAGACCAATGATATGATAAAACAAAGAAACTTTTTCACAACTTCTCTCCAATCTCTGATTCAATGAACTGATTATACCATAATATATAAAAAATAACAATATATTCTATAATTGTAAATTTTCAATCAAATGTATTGAACTTTGAATTTTTATATATTAAAATACAAAATATGACTGATACTTCTAAAACAAAACCGAAAACGAAACGAAAAACAAAATCAAAAAAGCAAAAAAACAAAAAGAAAGCAATATTCAGCGCTCTGGCAATCGGCGCCGCGCTGATTGCCATTGTTGCTTTAATTATTTCATCATTTTCCGGAGTTACGCACAATATTGCAAAACTTAATAAGGATGTTGCAAACGGAATAGATGTTTCGCACCACAACGGAAAAATCGACTGGGAAACGGTTGCAAAAGAGGTTGATTTTGCTTTTATAAGGGTTGGATACCGCGGATATACAAACGGCGAAATCTTTCTTGATAAAAAAGCAAAAACCAATCTTAAAAACGCCTCAAAAGCCAAAATTCCAATCGGAGTTTATTTTTATTCCCAGGCAATAAATGAAAAAGAAGCCGAGGAAGAGGCTGAATTTCTGATAAAAAACATCAGGGGATACGATATTTCACTTCCGGTTGTTATTGATTTTGAATACGCAACTTCAAACGGCGAAAATGTCGGCAGGCTGAGCGACGCTTCTCTTTCAAGGAATGAAATAACCGGTATCATAACTTCATTTTGCAAAAGAGTCAGGAAATCGGGCTACACTCCGGGAGTTTACGCTTCAAGTTACATATTCCGATTTCATCTCAACGTTAAAAAACTCAGCAGTGATACTATGATATGGGTTGCCGATTATAATGAAAAAGTTACCTTCCACGGCGACTATGATTTCTGGCAGTATTCAAAACTCGGAAAATGCAAAGGGGTTTCTTCAAAATATGTTGACAAAAACTATTGGTACATCGAAAAAGAAGATTATAACTAAGTTCTGCGCATTGACGCTTTTAATCGTGCTTTGCTTTGCTATGCCCTTCAATGCAAGTGCTGCGCAGACAACAACAAGCATTTACACCAAAAAAACACTGACCCACAACAGTAGATTTGATAATAGCGATATTGTAAACGGAATTGATATTTCTTCTTGGCAGGGTGATGTTGATTTTAAGAAAGTAAAAAAAACAGACACCAAAATTATCATATTGCGCGTAGGAGTCCGAGGCTGGGCGTCAGAAGGTCCGTTAAAAAAAGATGAAAGATTTGATGAATATATCAAAGATGCTCTTTCCAACGGATTCGAGGTTGGAGTTTACTTTTATTCTCAGGCTAAGACAGAAGCAGAAGCAAAAGAAGAAGCAAAATTCGTTTTAAAGCATATAAAGGGTTATAAGTTTTCTCTTCCTGTTTACTTTGACTATGAGTTTGCAGGAACACAAAAAGGCAGATTGGAAAAAGCATGGAAAGACGGCTCCTTAAATAGAACAAAGATGACTAAAAATGCTATTGCTTTCTGTGAAACAATAGAAAATGCCGGCTACAGAGCAGGAATATACGCTTGCCGTTCTTTCCTTAATAGCAATCTTGACAGAACTCAGTTTGAAGAAAAATATCCTGTTTGGGTTGCCGAATACAATCCAAAAACATCATATGCGGGAGAATATCAAATATGGCAATACGCCGGAGGTGACCCCGACGGTTCAAACGGTTCGGGTAAGGTCAGCGGTATATCCGGCTATGTTGATTCAAACTACATCTATTATGATAAATTAACTCCGTTGCTTAGCAAGGGCTTTGATATTGAGGATATCAAAAAACAGGAATACACGGGAGAGCCCGTCAGCCCCGCTTTCAAGGTTTACTACGGCAAAAAAGAACTTGTTAAGGGCGAGGATTATTATGTTTCGCTTGAAGACAATGTTAAAATCGGCAGCGCAAGAGTTACCGTTACGGGAATAAACAAATTTAAAGACTACAATAAATGCACTAAAACATTTTCAATCGTTCCTCCCGAGATAACGGATGTTAAACTTGAAGAGAGAAAAACAAATTCACTTGAAGTTTCGTGGGACAAGAGCGATTGCGCAAAGAAATACTATGTTCAGGTTCACAGGAAAGACGGCTGGGTTAAAGTCGGAACAACGAGTGAAACGAATATTGAAATACCCGATTTGAACTCCGCTTCAAACTACAGAATAAGAGTTCGCGCTTATAAAAAAGTTGACGATGTTAACTACTACGGAATATACAGCGACGAATTCGAAACCGCAACAAAACCCGCGAAGCCGACCGAACTGAAAACAATAAGCGTTACCCCGACTTCCTTCACACTAAAATGGAAGAAACAGAGCAACGCAAGTTATTATGAAGTTTATCAGTATAATTACAGTGATAAGAAATACGAACTCTTTAAAACGGTTAATGGCGGCAAAAACAACTATTTGAATGTTGACTCGCTTGCAGAAAACAAGAAATATACTTTCAGAGTTAAAGCCTATAAGAAATCCAAAGACGGAAAACTCCTCAAAAGCGCAAAAAGCGATAAGTTTTATGCCTACACTTCTCTTCGCGCTCCCAAAATTTCAAGCGCTAAATCGGGCGCTTCAAAACGAATTTCGGTTAACTGGAAGAAAGTCAGCGGCGCTTCGGGCTATCAGGTTATGTGGAGCACAACGAGCAATTTTTCATCGAATTATAAAAGCGTTTATGTTTCGGGAAAATCGCTTTCAACCGTTTTAACAACCGCTCAGTCGAACAAAACATATTATGTTAAAGTCAGGGCGTTTAAAACAAGAAACAATAAAAAACTTTACTCCCCCTGGAGTTCAAAACTATCTGTTAAAACAAAATAAATAAACGGGACTGCTCAGTCCCGTTTATTTTTTATCATGCGTTGGTTTCGGGGTTAACAATGAGTTTTCTGACCGGCTTAACCGAAATAAGAGCAAGGCAGGCAACAACCGTTATAATCAATTCGGGAAGCATATAACTTCCGTTATAAACCGCTGAATAGATAATTGCAAGGCTCTGACCCGAAAACTTGCCGAGAACGCTCTGAGAGAAAGAATTGTTCATCTTCTCAGTGAAGAACCATTCCGCATAACTTCCCCAGAGAATCCAGCCCGAAAGGAAATGAGCAACAAATCTTAATAAGCAAACAACGCCTCCGCCGAGTGCAAAAGCGGCAGTATCGTTTTTGATTTTGTTTTTAAACATTCCCGAAAGTCCGAGAACAGTGAAAGCAACGATATAATCAAGAAGCGCCATAAGAATAATATTTAAAACGGATTTGCCAACATTTTCGGAATCATACATTCCTGCAAATGCCTGGCTTGCCGTTGCGCCGAGAATCGCCTGTATTATTGCTCCGATGAAACCGGAAAAAATCCCCCATTTAACGCCGTATTTATAGCCGATTATGATTATGGGAACCATTGAAGCAAGCGTTATCGAACCGCCGTACGGAAGTTCATAAACCTTAATAAAACTCAGGATTGTTCCGAGTGCGATTAAAACGCCCGTTGTTGTCAGTCTTTTTGTTTTTGAATTCATTTTTATTTCTCCTTCCTTTAATAAGCCAAAAGAAAAAGCCCCAAAGATGGGGCTTTTGTTTTTATATCCGTCTTAAAAGCCCGCATTACCGTGCTTCTTATGGGTATAATCTCAGCCTTTCGGCACCCCTGACTTATTTAATTCTTTGGTATTATATTCCTTTAATATCCGTTTGTCAAGAATAAGATTTGATTATTATGGGTTTGGGCTTACCAATCCTCAATTCGTCATTAATAAGTTGAATAAGCGGTGTAGTTAACCTTGCCGCCGACTTTTCTCTTAAGAGTGAAACGGTTTCCGTTTCTTGAAACGGATAAATCAACTTTCTTATGAGAAACATTATAGCAAACATAATATGAGCAAGTGAGCGAACCGTCGCCGCATCTCATTTTAATCTTGATGGGATAATTCGTTGTGTTTCTGAATTTGAAATCCTCTGAGCCCCAATAAATTGCCGCGTCTCTTCCAAGCGGACAATAGGTTACTCTCTGAGAATGCTGATGCCTTTCAACAATGCCGAAATTCGCTCTTAGCGCCGCATTGAACATTGTTGAAGCAACCTGGCAAACTCCGCCGCCGACTCCCATCTGGTGAGTTGTCGGTCCTGTGAAAACATATGCTTCTTTATATCCCTTTGCCTCTGTTCTTCTTCCGACGGTCTGATTGAAGGAGAAAACTTCGCCGGGATAAACGATTTTTCCGTTTATCGCTTTGCAGGCAAGTTTCAGATTAACTGTTCGCGGAGGATTATAAACATAATTGGTTGTGTAACTTGCGTATAATTTGCTGAAACTTGAAGAGATTTTCGCGCTTCTCTTTCCGTACACGGTTGTTTTGCCGTTATTATACTTTCTGAACGCACGAACTCTTGCATAATAGGTTTTATCGCTCTTTTTAATGCTGACTTTCTTTGAAGTTTTCGAAGCGCCGTTTATGATAACTTTTTTAACGCCTTTTTTAAAGTTTTTATCGGTTGAATATTCAAGTTCATATCCTGTGCAGTTAACTTTCTGCCATTCGATTTTAAGGCTTTTTTTGTCTTTTGATTTGGTGACAAAATTAACCTTAACCTGCGACGGTTTTGTGCAGGTTTTGAAAACATTGCTCGCCTCGCCCGAAACTTTGGTGCTGCCGGAGGTTTTTATTGCGATAACATAGAAATAATAATATGTTCCCGCTTTTCTGCCTGTTACATTGCAGGAATTTTATGAAACG
>JAFYFO010000289.1 GCA_017543725.1 Eubacterium sp. | reverse complement strand
ATCAAAACAACAAGAATGATTATTATAATCCTTGATTTCTTGTTTTGATTATTCTCATATCTTTCATAGGTTTCTTCTTCAACATACTCCGCTTCGTTGTTTGCGCTCTGAGCGATAACGGAAGGAGTTGCGTCAAGAAATTCCCTGTATTCCGAAATGCTCTTTATTCGCTTTTCGGGATAAACCTGCATTCCCCTGCCTATTGTTTTGATAACATGCATGGGAATTGTTTCCGCAATTGAATTGGTCATCATCAGTTTATCGTTGACTTCCCTTGACTGAGCGCTCGGAGGATTGGTTCCCGTCAGCGCTCTGTATATGCAGGCGGTAAAGCCGTATATATCCGTTGCGGGGCAGATTTTATGGCTGTTTTCATATTGCTCAATAGCCGTGTATCCCTCGCAGGAATTGAATTCAAGAGCGCTCTTTATATCGGTTGCCTCCTGAATTGTAAACGGGCTGAGTCTGACTTTTCCGTCCCTGCACAAAACAAGATTATCGGGAGTTAACGAGCCGTGAATAATTCCGTTTGAATGAAGATTTTCAAGAGTTGTTAAAACGGGCATAAACATAAGTCTTGCCGTATCCCACGGAATATTTCCGTTATCGTTTCTGAGGAGGTATTCCCTGAGGGTTATGCTTTCAAGATATTCGATAACCGCATAAATGGTTTCGTTTTCTTCAAAAACATCATAAACGGGAACAACCGCGGAAAGCGAATGGAATTTTTCAAGGGTTGTCCAGAGTTTATAGAAAGATTTCTTATATTTTTCAGCGCTTTCAATAAACTTCTGGCGGATATGAACATCAAGATTTCCCTCAAGCCGCGAACACATTCCTTTCGGGAAAAACTCCCTGATGAGAATTCGTTTTTCAAGCTGCAAATCATATCCGTAATATGTTACGGAATCGCTTTCCTGCTTTGAAACCGCGCCGATAACATAGTTATTTTTGATAACGGTTTTCTGAGGAAGAAACAAAGCGTCGTTTTGCAAATCATTATCATAGTCGCACTGGGAGCAAACATTGCCCTCGGTTAACTCTTTAAAGCATTTCATACAAAGATTATCAATATCTTTCATTTTCCATACCACTTCTCTTTAATTAAAATATCAGAATATATAATATCAATATATAGCATTATTGTCAAGAAACGAAGTGTAAATTTCGCTCTTTCTTCTTGCTTATAACTGCCATTTGAGTTATAATTGATTCAAATACAATTTCGGAGGGAAATTATGAATTTCAAAGAACTCTCAAACGGAATGCTTGAAGGCTTCGTTCTTCTTAAAAAATGCGAAGAAAAAAAGGCAAAAAACGATTCAACCTATCTTGATATGATTTTAGCAGATAAAGATGAAGAACTCAGCGCAAAACTCTGGGACTACAGCGGCGGCGCAACTCTTGAAACCGAATCCGTTGTTAAAGTCAGGGGATATCTCGAACAGTATAACGGAAGAAATCAGTTCCGCGTTGTTCAGATAAGACCCGCTTCGGAAAACGACAGTTATAATCTTGCGGACCTTGTTCCCGCTTCACAAATCAGCGGCGAGGAATTATTTGATATGATTGAAAAAAGGGTTAAAAAATTCAGCAACGAAAATCTTAAATCCCTTGTTCTTTCTATCTTAAACGACAACAAGGAAAAACTCCTTTATTATCCTGCGGCGCTCAGACTGCACCACGCAATGGTCGGCGGACTTCTCTACCACACAATGAGCATTGTTCGAATGGCTGATGAAATTTGCAGGATATACACAAATATCAATTCCGAACTTCTTCTTTCGGGAATAATTCTTCATGACACAGCAAAGACCTGGGAACTTGAAACAGGAAAAGCAGGGCTTGCCAAAGGATACTCAACCGAGGGTCAACTTATAGGCCACCTTGTTAAAGGCGCTATGTATGTTAACGATAAAGCAAAGGAACTCGGAATAGAGAGCGAAGAGGTTGCGCTGCTTGAACATATGATTTTATCCCACCATGGTGTTCCGGAATTCGGCTCGCCGATTCGCCCGATGTTTGTTGAGGCGGCAATCCTTTCAGCGCTTGACGCGCTTGACGCAACAATCTATGAAATAAACGACGCAACTTCAAAAGTTGATGAAGGCGCGTTTACCGACAGAATCTGGGCGCTTGACAACAGAAAACTCTATCATCACTCGCTTGCAGACACCAAACACAATGTTAATTTTTATTCCGATGAAGAGGGAGAAAACGAATAATGGGAATGACTAACGCGGTTGAACACGATAAGTGGACTGAAATAAAAATCCATATTCCTGTTAAAGATATTGAGGTTACTCAGAATATTGCAAATATGGTTGTTCCGTACGGAATATATGTTGAGGATTATTCTTCACTCGAGGCTGAAGTTGATGAAATTGCACATATTGATTTGATTGAAGAAAGCCTTTTGAAAAAGAGCAGGAATGAAGCCGTTATCCATATTTATATCAATCCCGACGAAAATCCGTCGGAAGCGCTATCGTTTATAACCGAAAGGTTTCAGGCTGAGGATATCGCGGATTATTCGGTTGAATGCGGCGACTGTCTGACCGAGGACTGGCAAAACAACTGGAAAAAATATTTCCACGCAATGCCGATTGGCAAAAAACTCCTCATCCGCCCCCTCTGGGAAAACGATTTTGATTCTCAGGGCAGAAAAATTCTCAATATCGAGCCGGGGCTTGCTTTCGGAACGGGCTCTCACCCAACAACAAAACTCTGCCTTGAAACGCTTGAAGATTATATAAACGAAGATTCCCTCGTTCTTGATATCGGCTGCGGAAGCGGAATTCTTTCAATCGCCTCCCTTCTGCTCGGCGCAAAAAGCGCGCTCGGAGTTGACATAGACTCCCTTGCGGTTAAAACCGCCGTCGGCAACGCAAAAGAAAACGGCTTCGGGGAAGATAAAGCCCAGTTCATTCAGGGAAACCTTTCGGATAAAGTCAGCGGAAAATTCAATATTATTGTTGCAAATATAGTTGCGGATATAATAATGCGTTTCAACTGCGAAGTCGGCAGTTTTCTTGAAGACGGCGGAATATACATAACCGGCGGAATAATTGAAAACAGAGAAAGCGATGTTTTGCGCTCCTTTGACGAAAACGGATTTGAAGTTATTGAAAGGCGCGAAGAGGGCGGATGGCTTGTTTTTGTTTTAAAGAAGAAATAATAGACTATTGCATGTTTATCCGATTGTTGATATAATAATATCAGTTTAATGTTCTTTGTTGGAGGTAATACAGATGAAATATGCTCTTGTAACAGGCGCAACAAGCGGCCTCGGAAAAGAAATTGCAAAAAGAGTTTCCGAAAGCGGCTGGTATGTTTT
>JAFYFO010000288.1 GCA_017543725.1 Eubacterium sp. | reverse complement strand
ATTCAACATCTGCAAAAAGTTTTTCAAGTTTTTCTTTAAGCATTAAAAACGCTTGGTTTTCCGTTTCAAAATGACCTGCCGAGATAACTGCAAAGCCCGCTTCGCAGGCGTCAAGCATTTTATGGTATTTCATATCGCCTGTTAAAAAACAATCGGCATTTTGCATTGCGATTTCCGTTTCTTCTTCGCATGCTCCGCCGCCGACGGCAACGGTTTTAATCGGTTTATCGGTTTGAGTATACCTCAGTCCGCTGCTCTCAAGTTTATCGCAAACGAACTCGGCAAAATCATCAATGCTCATTTCCATATCGAGTTCGCCGACTCTGATAAACGAGCCTTCAATTCTTCTGACATCTGAAAGTTCAAGAATTTCTGCAAGATTATCGTTTATTCCGCCATTTGCAATATCAAAATTAGTGTGGGCGCTTATCTGGGCAATTCCCGCATTTGCAAGGATATAAACCGCGCTGTCCGCCTTAACGCTTTCAATACCGCCGAATATAATCGGATGATGGGTTAAAACCAAATCAGCGCCGATATCCTTTGCAAAAAGGCAAACTTCTTTTGTTGCGTCAAGAGCCAAAACGCATTTTTTAACCTCTTTTCGGAAATCGCCGATTAAATGCCCCGAATTATCCCAATCCTCCTGAGTTTCAAAAGGAGCAATGCTGTTTATATAATCATAAATGTTTTTAACGGTTGTCATTGATTTTCTCCTCAATAGCGGCAATAACCTCACTGAAATCCGCGCCGCCTTTTTGCTTATTATTAAGATAATTCAGCAGATGCTCAAAATAGCCCCTGCTTTCATTATCGGTTTCTATTTTGCCGATGAACAAATCGGTTTCTTTATAGGGTATTGCGGCGCCCGTTTTAATTGCATCCATAATGGCATAATAATGCCGACCGTCCTTAACAACGATTTCGTTTTTAATTTCAAAACCGTTTTCAAAGAGAAATTTCCTTGCAATTTCGGGATGGGTCATAGGATTTAAAATTATATGCTTTTTTCTCAGTTTTTCTGCATCTGCATTTCTGAGAATTTCGGCAATGAGTTCGCCGCCCATTCCTGCGATAAGAATATCATCAACTTCATCAAGATTGATGTTTTCAAGTCCGTCTGATAAAACGCATTTGATTTTGTCTTCAAGATTATTCTCTTTAACAAGATTAATGCAGGAGTTGAGAGGGCCTTCGTTTATATCGCTTGCAACGGCGGATTTAATTTTTCCCGACTGAACAAGCCAAACCGGAACATATCCGTGGTCGCACCCGATATCGGCAAGAACGCTCCCCTGCCTTACCATATTTGCCGCTTCTTTCAACCTTTTACTTAGTTTAATCATAATAATTATTATATAATAAATAAATATAGTTTGCAAGATGGATAAGTTTATGGTAATATAATTTTAATAATTTTTTTGGGAGCAGTTATGGATAACAAAAGATTTAATTCAAATACGGATGAAAATAAATTAGACAGCAAATCAAGAAACGAAATTGACCCGAAACTCCGCTTTGATGCATTCACAGCAGGAGTTGCCGACGGCGGACTTCGCTCCGTCAGTTCGATTTCAATAATTGTTTGCTATATAATCGCTAATATAAACTCAAAAGTTACCGCGTCAAACATAATTCAGACAATGGATGAGGGAATGTTTGCAAATCATTTTGAAGTAAGCGACGCTATTTCAAAACTCAAAAAAAGCGGAGTTATCAAAGAAGAGGACGACGGCGCGCTCACTCTTATCAACAACTCGCAATCCGAAATTGATTTGATTGAAAAGGATTTGCCCTTAACAATCAGGGAAAACAGCATTAAACT
>JAFYFO010000287.1 GCA_017543725.1 Eubacterium sp. | reverse complement strand
TGATTTCTTCCGCTTTTTTTCTCGCGTTTTGTTCGTTAACAGCGATTTCGCTTTCTTTTTTGAGAACTTCGCTGAGCATTTCGGAAACCATTAAATCACCTTCTTATATATTATCTTTTGTAATATACCACAATAAATTTTTTATTTCAATATTTTAAATATAAAAATATGTTTGGATTTTTCTTTATCTTCTGTTATAATTAATTTATCTCAGACGGAGGTTTGATTTATGAAAAAAACATTATCACTAATTCTTTCTTTTGTACTTTTGCTTTCATCCTTTTCTTTCGGGATTTTTGCAAACGCTCAGACTAAAGTTATATCAAGGGGAACGGAACTTTCTTCCGCTTTTGAAAACGGCGGAGAGTATGAACTTTCAAAAGACTCAACCATACCCTTTATGATATATAAAGAGGGAATAACGAAAAATCTCAGCATAGAAGGCAACGGCAAAGTTATAAAATGCAACGGCGCAGGCGCGGATTCTATGTTTTTCCAGAACGATTGGGCGTCTTCCTCCTTCACAAATGTTGTTGTTGAGGGTCAGAAAAAAGAAGATGTCGGAATCTGGCTCGGCGCCGGAAATATGAGTTTCACCAAGTGCGTTATAAGAAACTTCAATATAACAACAAACCGCCTTTCCGCTCTTGCGGCGGCAAACAATACAAATCTGAGCCTTAAAAACACAGTTTTCAGCAATAATCAGGCTTTTGATTTGCAGATTCTTGACACCGCTTCGGTTGAATTCGGCGGCAAAACCGAACTCGGCAAAGTCCGCGTTTCAACAAATTTTGCAACGATTAAAATCGGCGCTGATTTCAGCGGAAAATTCAAAATGGTTTTTGATAAGCCTGTTTCAAAACAGATAGGCTATGTTGAAAACGGCGGGGATATTTCAAAAATAACCGTTGAAAACGAAGATTTCCGCCTTGAAAACATTGACGGCAAATTATATCTCAAAGCAAATAAAGAACCTGAAATCCGCTTTGATACTGCTCAGAGGGAAACCCTTTTCAAAGGCTCAACCGGCTTTCTTTACGGAGCATCTGAAATAGACGTTCCCTCGATTGATTTGCTCAGCGGACTCAAGCCCGACACAATGGTTCAAAAGGCTTACGCAGGAAAACAGCACCCGACGGGCGACGCTGTCAGAACAGGAAGCGCGCTTCTTGCTTCGGGCGTTCGCGATATGCAGATTTATCTTCAGGACAACTATCTTGAATGGCCCTATGACGCGCCGTATAAAAACGGAGAAATCGACCTTGACGCATATCAGAAAACCGTTGAGGGAATTCTTTATGATATGATTTGCGATAAGGCAAATCAGGGTGACGAAGGCGCGTTTAAAGGCAGTGACGGAAACTATTATAAACTCAACGGAAGAGGCAGTCATTACAGTTATGTTCTTTTCAACGAGCCCGACCAGATTTGGTATTGGAATAATCTTGAAGGGCTTGAAAAAGCATGGAAGAAAATATATACCGCGGTTCATAATATAGACCCCGACGCACGCTGCGCAGGTCCGAATTTCGCAGGCTACAACAAGGAGAGTTACGATAACTTCCTGCAGTTTTGCAAAGATAACGACTGCCTGCCCGAACTTATCACCTGGCACGAACTCGGCGATATTTCCCTGACCGATTATTTCATCCACTATAATGAAATCAAGGCGATGGCTGATAAATACTATGACCCCTCGAAAACGCCCGAACTTCTTGTTAACGAATACGCAAGGCATTATGATATAGGTTCCGTCGGCGGACTTGTTAAGTGGCTCGGTATGTTTGAAGATAAGGATATGAGCGGCTGTATGGCGTATTGGGCAATGGCGAACACGCTCAATGAAATGGCAGCCGACCGGAATTCGCCTGCCTCAACCTGGTGGGTTTACCACTGGTATGCACAGATGACGGGCAAGCAATGCCCGATGACTTCTCCGGATTTTGAAAAAACGAAGTTCTACGGAGTTGCTTCATACGACGAAGATATCAATATGGCATATGTTATTTTCGGCGGAAACGAAAATGAAAACGGAAAAGAAACCGTTTATCTTGATAATATTTCCTCAACCGATTTGTTAAACGGTGATAATCTTGCTCACATAAAACTTTACGGAGTTTCATTTTCGGGTCAACTCGGAGCAAATTATAAGCAGGAAAATATTTTTGAAGGCAATATCAAAGCAAAGGATAATTCGCTGAAAATTCAGATTGAAAACACCGATGAAATGGAGGCATATTTCGCTGTTGTAACAAAAGCGGAAAACGGCGCTCAGGAAAGCAATTCGGAGGGTGTTTCCTTCCCGTATCTGAGTTATGAGGCTGAAAAAGGCGAACTTCTCGGAGGCGCGGCGGCATACCCTAAAGGCGGTTGGACTGATTTTGCGTATTCGGGAAGAATGAATGTCGGCAATATAAACAACAACGGCGACGGTGTTCGTTTCACGGTTGATGTTCCCGAAGACGGCTATTATAACGCTTCACTTTTCTATTCGCTTCAATCGCCGTTTGTCAATCCGAAAACCCTTGTTCCGCAGGAAAACGGACAAAACAGGGGAATAGGCAAATCCCTGCCCTACGGAATGGAACTCGACGGCAAAAAACTCGATAATCTGATTCTTGAATCAACAATAACTTTCGTCTGTAGCAAATCAGATATTAAGTTTAGTTCAATTCAGAAAACATTATTAGTTCAATCTCTTTCAGATACGTCCGCAAATACAGATATTACTCACATAAATAAGTAC
>JAFYFO010000286.1 GCA_017543725.1 Eubacterium sp. | reverse complement strand
TGGTCGTTATATCCCCAGACATAATATCTGACAGTGTTGTTATACGAATCAATAACTGTTGTGAAAACGCCCTCTTTTTTTGCAGGCTTTCCGTTGTAATCCGCCTTTGTGTCGTTATAAAAAATGTTTTGATAAAGGGTGTATTCCGCTGTGTTCAAAACAGTTTGCATTGTTTTTGAAGAGGAAGTGATGTCCGATTTATCATTGTCTTTAGTTTGAGTTTTTGAACATCCGCAAAGCGCGGCAACAATCATTAAAGCGCATAAAACAAGCGCAATTATTTTCTTCATTTCAGCCTCCTATTTTTTTATTGCTCCGATAATCCAGAAAGCGAAGAATCCGAGCATATCAATTGCAACTATTGTTGAACCGACGGGAGTTCCCCAAATTATTGAAACAATTATTCCGAGCATCGTGCAGATAATCGAGAATATCGCAGAGCAGATAGTTACAGCCCTGAAATTCTTGAAAACCCTCATTGCCGAAAGCGCGGGAAAAATAACGAGCGCCGATATCAGCAGCGAGCCGACAAGATTCATTGCAAGAACAATTATAACGGCAATTATAACCGCTATCAGAAGATTATATGCCGAAGCGTTTGTTCCCGTTGCTCTTGCGAAATTTTCATCAAAAGTCACTGCGAAAATTTTGTTATAAAACAGGCAGAAAACAACAACTGTTGCAAATGAAAGAATAACCGAAAGCCAGACATCAAATTTTGAAAGAGTTAAAATTGATGTTGAGCCGAAAAGCGTTGTGCAAACATCGCCCGAAACATTTCCCGAAGTCGGAAACAAGTTCATTATGAGATATCCGATTGCAAGCGAAGCAACGCTAATCATTGCAACGGCGGCGTCACCCTTGATTTTTCTGTTTTTGCCGCCTGCGAGAAGAAGAATTGCCGAAACAACCGTTACAGGAAGAACAAGAAGCATTTGATTTGAAAGATTTGCAACCGCCGCAACTGCCATTGCTCCGAAGGCAACATGGGAAAGTCCGTCGCCTATAAAGGAAAACCTTTTTAAAACGAGGGTTACTCCGAGAAGCGAGGAGCAAAGCGCAATAAGCGTTCCCGCAATTAATGCGTATCTGACAAAGGGGTATTCAAAATACATCTGGAGTTTCATAATAATCTCGCTCATTATTCTTCTCCCCCTTTCTCGACGGCAAAAATCCTTCCTTTTTCGCTTTTAAGATATTCTTCTTTCGTTGCAAAGAAAACTTCATCCGAAATATGAAGAATATGGGTGGCATATTTAAGAGCAGCCGAAATATCGTGGGAAATCATAATTATTGTTTTTCCCTCTTTACTGAGTTTTTCGATTATTGAATACATTTCAAGCGTGACTTTCGGGTCGAGCCCCGCAACGGGTTCGTCAAGAAGCAGAAGTTTTTCTGTTGCGCAAAGCGCTCTTGCAAGCAAAACTCTTTGCTGCTGACCGCCCGAAAGTTCGCGGTAGCATCGCTTTTTAAGGATTGCTATTCCCATTTTTTCAATATTTTCCTGCGCCTTTTTCTTATCCTCTTTTGAATAGAAAGGCAGATAAGAATTTCTTGAAAGATTTCCCGAAAGAACTATTTCCCAAACCGAAGCGGGAAAATCCTTTTGAACAACAGTTTGCTGGGGAAGATAGCCGATTTCGTTTCTTTTAAGCCCCTCGCCCGTTATAATCGTTCCGCTGATTGGGCTTTGAAGATTAAGAAGCGTTTTCATCAGGGTTGATTTTCCCGAGCCGTTCTCGCCGACTATGCAAAGATAATCGCCGCTGTTTATTTCAAAGTTTATATTCTTCGCAACTGCGTTTTTATCATATCCAACGCATAAATTTTCGCATTTCAACACTGCCATTTCAATCACCCGTTAAGCGTCTGTTTGAGAGCGTCAAGATTATTTTGCATAATGCCGAGATAAGTTGTTGATGAATCAATATCTTTCAGTGCTATCGACTGCATTGAATTCATTGTTATAATCTTTTGATTTTTTGATTTGGTGTTTTCAATTATTGTTTTGGCAAGTTTTTTATCGCTTTCCTCAAGGGTTATAACATAATTCAGATTGAGTTCATCAATCTTTTTTGCAAGAAAACTAACAGTTTCAAAACTCGCTTCCGTTTCGGCAGAACATCCGACAAAAGCCGCATAATAATCAATTGAATAATCGTCGGTTAAATATCTGAACGGAAATCGGTCGCCGAAAAGCAGAGTTTTATTTTCAGCGTTTTTAACCGTGTTTTCATATTCCTCATCGAGTTTTTTAAGTGAAGAAACATAAACCTGCGTTTTGCTTTTTATCAACTGGCTGTCTTTTTTATCAAGTTCGCAAAGTTCATTTCCGATTTTTTCAACAAGAACCTCAGCGTTTCTGAGAGAAAGCCAGATATGTTCATCATATTCCGTTTCCTCCTCGGCGTCTTCGTCCTCTTCTTCCTCTTCTTCACCCTGCATTCCTTCTGCAAGTTCTTCCTCTTTTGCCCTGTCGCCGAGAACTTCAAGCAGGTTTATCGCCTTTGTTTTTGAGTTTTCAGACGCGTCTTCTGCCCATTCATCGCTTTCTCCGCCAACGAATATAAATAAATCGCTGTTTTTAATGCTGATTATATCATCAGCGGTCGGCTGAAAACTGTGAAGGTCGGCGCCGCTGTCTGCGAGCATTGAAATTTCAATGTTTTCATTATCGGGGCAAAGACTTCGGACCCAGTCATAAATCGGGAAAATAGTTGTTACGATTCTTATTTTTTCATCTGTTTCACTTGTTTTCGTACTGTCTTTTTTTGAGCAGGAAACAAGGCTCAGAGCGCCTGCGATTAAAACAGCGCAAAGCAGTAAACTAATAATTTTTTTCATAAAAATAAAACCTCCAAAATAGCATAATAAGGCCAAGACTTAAAAGGGCGCAATACGCCCTTTGCAATCATTTAATAAAACTCTTTATGCTAATTTGAAAGTTTAACTTTTAATTCAATCAATGATTTTTTCCTGAATAATTCAATAACCGCGCCAACGCAAAGAACAGCGCAGAATAAAACAGGCGCCGAAAAATCCGAAGTTTCGGGCTTTGGTGAGATATTATTCAGTTTTTCAACGCAGTTATTTATCTGAGCGCAGATGCTGCAATCAGCGCCCGAGCATTTATGCTCTGAATTATGAGCGATAAACAAAACGGAAAAAGCCAAAGCAATCGCAATGGCAAAAGCAAGACATAATGCAGTTATCCGCTTTTTATTATTCATAATTCATCCTCCGCATTGATTTAATTATATCACTGTAAAAAATTTTGTCAATGAGCGCTTATTAACTTGACTTATTAATTCGGCTGTTATAAAATCAAGCGTTAAGCGAGGTGATTTTGGTGAAAACAAAACGAAATTCCATTGATAAACTCAAAACTCTTCTTTTCGGCAAAGATTTAAGAATAACCGAGGGCGACGCCTTCAGGGAGGAATACGAATTTGACTACACATCGTATCTTCCGCTTAATGAATATATTTTTGAGCAGGAAATGCCTAAAGAAAACGCCTATTTCATAACGGATTTCGGAGCAATTGCATATGATAAAAGCGTTGACAACTCAAAAAATATAAACGCCTGCATTGATGAATGTTCAAAAAACGGCGGCGGCTTTGTTGTTGTTTGCGGCGGCGATTACACAACGAAAACCGTTGAACTCAAAAGCAATGTTATTCTCTTTATTGAAAAAAACAGTTCGCTAGTTGCCGAGGAAAGCGGAGAAGGTTTTTCCCACCCCGCCCTTATTTATGCAAAGAACTGCGAAAACATCGGTTTTTCAGGAGGCGGAACAATCAACGGAATGGGTCACCTTTTCGGAAGAAAGCCCCTGCTTGACAAGAATATAACCGAGCCCGCCGAAGTTATTGATGTTATTCAGATGAGAATAGATTCAAGAGCGCAGCTTCGCTTTGCTCACCCGTCAAAATACGGAAGGCTTGTTCTTTTTGAAGATTGCAAAAACATAAATATAAACAACATTATTCTTTATGACAGCGCCTACTGGACGCTTAAACTGACAAGGTGCGACGGAGTTTCAATTGAAAATCTTGTTATCAACGATAACCGCCACACTGCAAATACCGACGGCATTGATATGCTTCAGACAAGCAATGCAAAAATAAAACACTGCTTCATTTCCTGCGCGGACGACGGAATCTGCATTAAAAATGCAATCTGGGAAGGCTGCAACGGAGAAATGAAAAACATTCATATATCCGACTGCGAAGTTATAACGCGCGCAAACGCCTTTAAAATCGGAACTGAAACAACCCACAAAATAAGCAATATAACCGTTGAAAACTGCAAGTTTTATATGACGGATTTATATCCGGGAACGGTTTCGGGAATCGCCATCGAAAGCGCGGACGGCAGCGAGGTTTCGGATATTCATATCAAAAATATTGAAATGAATCGCGTTACCTGCCCGATTTTCATTCGCCTTTGCAACCGAAACAGGGCTTCAAAGGTTGATGAAAACAGCGCCTCCGCCATTGAATTCGGAAAGAAAGTCAAGGGAAAGGGCGTTGATAAAAAGGTTTTTGATATGAAGGGCAGCGTTCATGATATTCTTATTGAAAACATAAACGCAAAAGAAATTGAAATCCCCGTTATGATTGCAGGTTTCAGACAAAGAGGCAAAACAAAAAGAGTTAAAAACATAACTCTTAAAAATATCAGCCTTGAATATGCAAACAGACCCGAAATAGTTGATAAGCGCCTTTTCATTCCCGAATATGCGGAGGAATACCCCGAAAGTTGGCGTTTTCGAAATCTTCCCTCCTATGCAATCTGGGCAAGGCACGCTCAAAACCTGAAAATTGAAAACTTCACCTGCTCCCCCGCACCGAACACCCACAGAAAAGAGAAGATATTTATTGATGTTATATAAACCAAAAAAGTTTTGCGATTAAAAACCGCAAAACTTTTCTTTTTATAACATATTCTCTATTTCGGGAAGTTCGGGAAGATTTTTGAAGCCGTAGAATTCCTTTGCGTTTTCAAAAAGGAATTTTGCTTTATCTTCCTCGCTGATTTCCTTTGATTTTGTTATGAAATCATAACTCATTTTATAGGTTATTTCAACCATTGTTCGCGGATAATCGCTGCCCCACATAAGTTTATCAAAAGAGCAGATTTCAGCCGCTTCATTGATTGCTTTAATTGCAGAGGGATAGGGATAAAACTCCTCGTTAAACAGCCATGTTATTCCGCCGCTCTCAACAAAAACATTTTTATATCTTGCAAGTTCTATCTGCTTTTGCCAGCTT
Source organism: Eubacterium sp. (assembly GCA_017543725.1). Taxonomy (GTDB): domain Bacteria; phylum Bacillota; class Clostridia; order Oscillospirales; family Acutalibacteraceae; genus Eubacterium_R. The sequence goes on along the minus strand of JAFYFO010000286.1, from coordinate 1,669 downwards.
TCCCTTGTGACCATTCCGAAATGCCCTATTGCAATTTTCAAATCGGGAAACTGCTGAATAATTTCCTTCATTTCACCGACCTGGGAATCGCCGTCTTCAAGTTCTATGCAAACAAATTTGTTTTCTTTATCAGCCTTTTCAAAAACCTCAATATGCCGCCCAATACCAGGCTGTTTAAACTTGCAGGCGCAGATTTTGATTCCGTCAAAACCCTCAAAAGTATAGGGCTCTCCGTCGTCATAAAAAGCGCAGATTTTCAGCCTGTCGGGATATTTTGCCTTAGCGGATTTGAAATAATCGTTCTGATTTCCGTCCATAACTTCGCCGACTATAACAGCGCCGCTGACGCCTGCATAGTTCATATTTGCAATAAGCATTTCGGGTGAGTTTTCGCCCGTTATCATATAAGGCGGCATCATCTGTTTTATCTCGCCGCCGAAATCGGAAAGACCGTTTTCAAGCGTTCTTACAGGTCTGTTATCCCTTCTTCCCGTCTGGGTTTTCCACAAATGAGCGTGAGCGTCTATTATCATATTTTTGTCCTTTTCATAGGTGTTATGTTTTAGGTTTTAGGTATTAGGTATTAGGTGTTAGGTGGGCTTTGCCCACACCCAATTATAATTACGAATTATTTATTGAATTCAATTAAAATCTTTGCAAGCGAGCCGTCGTTATTTGCAAGAGCGTCGAAAGCCTCTTTTGCGTTTTCCGCTTTATAAACTCCGCTTATCATTTTTAAAACATCAACTTTTCCGCTTGAAACAAGGTTGATAAGTTCTTCAAAGTCCTTTGTGAAAGCGTTTCTTGAGCCGAAAACATTGAGTTCTTTTTTAAGAAGAATTGAATGAACAAAAGTTGTTTCCCTCTTGCCGTTGCCGATAAGAATGATATTTGCTCCGTGTGCGGCAGCGTCGATGCAGGAAAGGAAAGTAACGGGCGCTCCGCACGCTTCAACGCAAACATCAAAGCCCTGTCCGTTGGTAAATTCATTGCATTTTTCTTCAAAATTATCGGTTTTATTGTTTATAACAAGGTCTGCGCCGTATTCCTTTGCAAGATTAAGACGGCTTTCAAGCAAGTCTGCAATAGCAACTCTTGCGCCCATCGCCTTAGCCTTGATAAGCGCGAAAAGGCCTATCGGACCTGCGCCCATAATCAGAAGATTATCGCCCTCTTTAACTTCCGCTCTTGAAAGGGCGTGCGCTGAAATTGAAAACGGCTCAATAAGCGCAAGTTCTTTCGCGCTGAGGCCTTTTCCGTCGATAATTCTTTCAACGGGCATTGTTATATAATCCTGAAAACTTCCGTCGCGCTGAACGCCCATAGTCTGATTATCATGGCAGGCGTTGACAATTCCTCTTTTGCAGGCATAGCACTCGCCGCAGTTGAAATAGGGATTGCAGGTTATGATATCGCCTGCTTTGAGTCCCTTATCATTTTCGGGAATTTCGATAATCTGAGCGGAAAATTCGTGACCCGGAATTCTCGGATAGGTTGTGAACGGCTGGTTGCCCGTATATGAAGCAACATCCGCTCCGCATATTCCGCAGTAAAGCACCTTTAAGAGCGCTTCGCCTTCTTTCGCCTTGGGCGCTTCTTTTTCAACAACTTTAATTTCGAACGGTTCTGCTATTTGTACTGCTTTCATAGTTTTTCCTCCTTATAAGCC